>NZ_JBJTJF010000152.1:0-3485 GCF_046095365.1 Mycobacterium sp. | reverse complement strand
GGCCCCGCGGCGCCGACCCCGGCCAATCCCCCCGCGGTTCGTGCGGCCAGTCCGGTCAGCTGTTCGGCCGCGTCCTGCATCGCTCGCTCCACCGAGCCGGCGTAGTCGGACAGCGCGTGCGCCGCGCTGATGCCCGCCGCGGTCAGCTCCTGCGGGCCGAGGGCGACCTGGCCGGCCAGCACGACCACGGCGACCCCGAGCGGCCGCGCCACCGCCGCCAGCGAGCCGACCACCTTGCCGCGCAGCGACTGCCCGTCGAGGCGGCCCTCCCCCGTCACCACCAGGTCGGCCCGGTCGATCTCATCAGCCACGCCGGTGTGCGCGGCGATCAGTCGTGCGCCGGACTCCCGCCGTCCGCCGAGAGCCAGCAGTGCGGCACCAAGGCCCCCGGCGGCACCCGCCCCGGGCAGCGCGGTGACCGCCCGCCCGGTCGCCGTCTCCAACTGCTGCGCCCAGGCTTTCAGGCGGGACTCGAGAAGGTCGACGGTGGCCGGGTCGGCTCCCTTCTGGGGCCCGAAGACCCGGGCGGCGCCGGACGGCCCGAGCAGCGGATGCTCGACGTCGGTGGCGGCGGTCAGATCCACCCCGGCCAGCCTGTCGCGTGCGGCGGCGACGCCGCCGAGCGCATCGACCATTCCGCGGCCGCCGTCGGTGCACGCGCTTCCGCCCAGACCCACGACCACCGAGCGCGCCCCGATGTCCAAAGCCGCGTCGAGCAACTCGCCCACCCCTGTGCTCTGGGCGGCGACCGCGGTGTGTGCCGTCGGCGGCCCGCCGAGCAGCCCCAGCCCGCAGGCCTGCGCGCACTCGATGTAGGCGGTCCCGGTGTCGGGATCGAGCAGCCAGTCGGCGTCGACAGTTTCGCCAAGCGGGCCGCGGACCCGGGCGCGCCGGCGCTGCATGCCGGGGTGGCGTGCGACGAGCACGTCGACGAAGCCCGGCCCGCCGTCGGACAGCGGCAGCAGCACCAGGTGGTCGGCCGGACGGGTCCGGCGCCAGCCCTGCGAGATGGCCCGGGCCGCTTCGACGGCGGTCAGGCTGTCGCCGAAGCAGTCCGGCGCGATGAGCACCCGCGCGGCCCCGGTCATGGCAGCAGGCTACGGCCCGGCCGGGCGGGCGAAGTAACCTGGCAGGCGTGAAACTGCTGGGCCGCCGCAATGATGGGGCCGACGACGCCGAGGACGTCCCCTCCGGCACCGAGGTCGAGAACGGCCAGCCCGCGCCTGCGGGCACGACCGCGCCGAAGGGCCGGCCCACTCCCAAGCGCAGTGAGCGCAACAAGCGCCGCGGACCGGTGGCGCCGGCCCCGTTGACCGCCGCCGAGGCGCGCCAGCGGCGCAAGGAAGCCCGGAACTCGATGACCAAGGAGGAGCGCAAAGCCGAGAAGGTGCGGCAACGCTCCCTCGTCGCCCAACGCAACGAGCGCATGAAGTCCGGCGACGAGGCCTACCTGATCGCCCGCGACCGGGGTCCGGTCCGGCGTTACGTCCGCGACATCGTCGACTCCCGGTCCAATGTGCTCGGTCTGCTGATGCCCTGGACGTTCCTGCTACTCGTCGGCACGATGATCGCGCCCAAGCTGGCGCTGTACCTGAACTACGCGATGCCGGCAGTGACCATCGCGATGCTCGTCGACGGCTTTCTGTTGTCGCGCAGGGTCAATCGGGCCGTGGATGCGAAGTTCCCCGGCAACACCGAGTCGCGCGGCAAACTTGCCATGTATGCGGTGCCGCGTGCCATGCAGCCCCGCCGCTGGCGGGTGCCGCGACCGCAGGTCGCGCGCGGCGCCCAGGTGGTCTGAGCAGCGGGTGCGGACCCTGGTGCTGGGCGGGATCCGGTCGGGCAAGTCGAACTGGGCCGAGAATGCGCTGGATCGCGATGCGCCGGTCCGCTACATCGCCACCGGCGCGGCGCCCGGCGGCGACTCGGACTGGGCGCGCCGGGTCGCCGAGCACCGGGATCGCCGGCCCGCCGGGTGGACCACGGTCGAGACCGCCGACGTCGCCGGGCAGTTGCGCCGCAACCCCGGCATCGCGACCATCGTCGACGATGCGGGGGGCTGGCTGACCGCGGCGCTGGACCGGTGCGGCTGGCAGGGGTCGGTCGCGGCCGACGTCGACGATCTGCTGGCCGCGGTCGGTGACACCGCCGCCGATTTGGTTCTGGTCAGTCCCGAGGTCGGCCTGAGCGTGGTCCCGGCCACTGAGTCCGGGCGGCGTTTCGCCGACGAGTTGGGCGCGCTCAACCAGCGGCTCGCCGACAGCTGCGACCGGGTGGTGCTGGTGGTCGCCGGGCAGCCGTTGGCGGTGAAGTGAGCGCGCCGGCCTGATGGACTTCACCGAAATCGCACCCCCGGACGGCCGGGTCGCAGCGGCGGCTCGCCGCCGCCAGGATCTGCTGACCAAGCCGCGAGGAGCGCTGGGCCGGCTCGAGGACCTTGCCGTGTGGGTGTCATCCTGCCAAGGCCATTGCCCGCCAAGGCAATTCGACCGCGCCAGGATCGTGGTATTCGCCGCCGACCACGGCGTCACCCAGGCGGGGGTATCGGCGTACCCGGCAGAGGTCACCGCCCAGATGCTCGACAACATCGAAGCCGGGGGCGCGGCCGTCAACGTGCTCGCCCAGCAGGCCGGAGCAGGCGTGCGGGTCATCGACATCGCCGTTGACCGGGACACCCCGGCCGGGTCGTTCCGCATACGCCGCGGCAGCGGCAACATCGCCGTCGAGGACGCGCTGACCGCCGAGGAAGCGCACGCGGCTGTCCAGGCCGGCCGCAGCATCGCCGACGAGGAGGTCGATGCGGGGGCCGACCTGCTGATCGCCGGCGACATGGGTATCGGGAACACAACCGCGGCAACGACTCTGGTGGCCGCGGTGACCGGTGTCGAACCGGTGGCGGCGGTCGGCCGGGGCACCGGCATCGACGACGCGGCGTGGTGCCGCAAGACCGCGGCCGTTCGCGACGCGCTCTACCGCTCCCGGGCCGTGCACACCGATCCGCTGGGGCTGCTGGGCGCCTGCGGCGGAGCCGACCTGGCCGCCATCGCCGGATTCTGCGCGCAGTCCGCGGTCCGCCGAACCCCCGTGCTGCTCGACGGTCTGGTGGTGACCGCGGCCGCTCTGGTCGCCGAGCAGCTGGCGCCCGGAGCACGGATGTGGTGGCAGGCCGGCCACCGGTCCCCCGAGCCTGCGCACACGCTGGCGCTGAAGCATCTGCGCCTGGAGCCCATCCTCGATCTGGGCATGCGGCTGGGTGAGGGCACCGGGGCCGCGGCGGCGCTGCCGATCGTCAGAGCCGCCGTGGCAACCCTGTCGTCGATGGCGACTTTCACCGACGCAGGCGTCTCCGGACCCGCGAGCCGGCGTTGATGACCGGTCTGGCAAGCGCTTTCGGCTTCGCCACCGTGCTGCCGGTCGGCCGCGGTGACCGCGGGCCGGACAGCGCGACGATCACCGCCCTGCCGGTCGTCGGCGTGATCCTCGGG
>NZ_JBJTJF010000151.1:0-7807 GCF_046095365.1 Mycobacterium sp. | reverse complement strand
GACCCCGCCCCGCCGCCCGCCTACCCGGCGGGCGGCTATGCGCTCATCCGCAAGTCCGATCTGATGGCCAAGCCCACCAGCGGGCCGGGGTGGCGGTTCCTGAAGTCCCAGGCCGACGCCGCCCTCGAAACCCCCGACCTGTCCACGCTGAACACCAGGACCCCGGCGATGGTGATGGCCGCCGGACTGGTCTACGCCCGAACCGGGGAGGCCAGATACCGCGACAAGGTGATCACCGCGGTCAAAGCTGTTCCCGGAACCGAGAAGAAGGCCACCACTGTTCTGCCGTTGGCGCGCAACGTGTTCGGCTACGTGATCGCCGCCGATCTGGTCGGTATGCCGCTGGACACCGTGGCCGACAACGGTCAGACCTGGCGCGGTTTCCTCGAGCAGGCCCGCACCGAGCAGTTCCCCGGCAACTCCCGCTGGAGCAGCCTGGAGCAGACCTCCGGCGACTCGGCGAGCAACTGGAACGCCTACGCGCTGTCCAGCCACCTGGCCATCAGCGTGGTGCTCGGCGACGCCGCCGCCGTCGCACGCGACGTCAGCATCTACCGCCGGTTCCTCGGCGACACCGGCTCGCCGTGGCCGGCGTTCGCCCCCACCGCGGGCTACACCTGGAACGGCAACGGCCGCACCTGGGACATCACGCCGGCGCTGCAGCGCGGCATCAACCCGGACAGGCCGGGCGACGCACGCAGCGGCGCGATCGTCCTGGACGCGTTGCGGCACAACAGACTTCCCTCGGTGCGGTGCTGCACGGTCGACCTCGCCGGCCGGGCCTACATCGAGGAGTCCCTGGACGCCCTGCTCGCGATCGGCATGGTTCTCAAGGCCGGCGGCAGCGACTACACCGACTTCGCCGATCAGGCCCTGCGGCGGGCGTACGCGTTCCTGATGCGCAGCGGGGGTCCCTCGGGCTACTCCAACGGCAGGTACCTGGCGCTGGCGATGAACAACATCTACGGCACCGCCTACAACACCGCGGCAGGCGACTCGGTCGCCCGCCACCTCGGTTTCGGCGGCTGGCTGCTGACCCGCTGAAAGCGGCTACACCCTCAAACTCAGCGTCAGCGGGTACTTCTGGGTCAGCGTCACCGAACCGGGCAGGCCCGTGACCGCGTACCAGCCCCAGTACGGCTCGAAGATCCCGCCGGTCTTCTGGTTCTCGTCGATGAGCTCGAAGAAGTAGAACGGCACGTTCTTGACGCCGAACTTCGGCGATCCGCCGGCCATGCTGTCGACCACATTCTGGTTGTAGATCCGGGCATTGGTCACGTTGGAGTAGATGGACCGGCCGCCAACGGAATTCGTCGCCCATCCGGTCTCACCGACCCGAAGCGGTATGGTGATGCCCGCTTTGTTCAGCGCCCACCGCACGGCGTCGTACTCCGCCCAGAACAGGCTGTGGTAGGCCACCCCGTTGTCGTAGATCGGCGGGCTGGTGGGGTTGCCCAGGGCGTAGGCGAGCTTGATGTCGGCCGGCTGGTCCTGGATGTCCATCAGCGGGTAGATGTCGATCTCGACGTAGTCGGTCAGCTGCCTGAGCAGCGGCAGCAGCCCGTCGAGTCCGGTGTTGAGCACACTTCTCGACGGCGGGTAGGAATCCTGGATCAGGCTCATGGTGAACGACACCGTGGTGGCGATGGGAAGTTTCGCCGCGGCGATCGCGCCCTGCATGTTCTTCACCGCCCGGGTGACGGTGGCCAGGTCGAACGGGGCGGCGTCGACTTCGTTGCCGACCGACACCGCCGTCACCATCGACCCGTACGGTTTGAGCTGGTCGACCACCGAGGTGGCGAAGTCCGGATCCGACGCGAGCTGCTCGACGCTGGAGTTGGGGACGGCGACGGTCACCTTGGCGCCCGGTATCTGTGCCTGGATCTGGTTCAGGGCCGCCGGGACGATTTCATACATCCGGATGCTGGTGATGCCCTGTGCCTTGATGGCCGCCACGACCGCGCGGTAAGTGGGCGCCGGGTCGGCGAGCTCGGTGCTCATGTTGATCCCGATGTGGGGGGCCACCGTCGTCGGCTGGGGCGTCAGGTTTCGCTTCACCAGCAGCAGCGCGCCTGTCAGCAGGTCGCTGACCGGACCCTTGGGCAGCCGGGCCAGCAGGCCCAGGGCGGACTGCAGCAACCGGTCCAACCGGGTGGCCGACCCGGTCAGACGATCCGCCCGGACCGCGCCCGCCGCGGCGCGCGCCGGCGGCGGGGACACCGCGGCCGGCGCCACGGCCGCAACGGCCCTCGGCGCGGGCCGCGGCGTGACCGTCCGGACGGGGGTGTCCGCGGCGGCCGCCGGTAATTGCGCGGGCCAGGAAACGGGCATCGCTTCGACCGGGTTGCGGACCGCGGGCGCGGGCAGCGCCCGGGGCCGTGACTTCCGCTGCGGGACAGGGGAATCCGACGGTCGAGGTGCGGACGGCGTTCGGGCTGCGGCTGCACGGGGTGTCACGGCCCGCGCCTCGCGGCGAGGTGGGCGGGCGACCCGGGCGGCGGGCCGGGCACTCGCCGACCCGGCGGTGACGGCAGAGCCGCCGGTGTCCCCGGTCTCGGCGTGGGCCACCCCGGTCAGCGGCGCCGTCAACGCCGTCCAGGCAACGAGCACCGCGGCGCCCATCCTGGCGCCGTCCCCCAACCGCGTCATCGCAGCCCCCTCCCCCTGACGGGAAAGCACCAGCCTAACGCTTCCGGGCAGCCCCGTGTCGGCTAACGCAGCGCGACCGCGACGGCCCTGAGCACCGGATGGCCGGCGTCGTCGACCAGCGTCAGCTGATCACCGGAGAGGACGAAACCGCGTACCCGTCCCAGCGCCGCGACGATCACCTGTTCCTGGGCCATCGCTTCGGGCGGGCCGGCCATCATCGTGGAGGCCACCTGGGAGAAACTCAGCGCATCACCGGCAAGGGTGTATCCGCCCATCAGCCGGTTCACCCCGCCGGAGCCGGAGAGCCGGCTGTCCTGGTTGTGCAGCACCATGCCGGGTTCACGCATCTGGTCGGCCACCACGACCGGGTTGCCGTCGACTTCGGTGAATTTCCAATAGGTTTCGGTCAGCGTGACATCGGGCACCGGCGCGGTCTGCGGACCGGGTACCGAGCTCACCAGCAGCTCGACCGGCGCCGGGTTGAGCGCGTCGACCGGATAGCTCTGCGTGGTGGTGAACAGCAGGGTCTCGCCCTGGGTGATCCGGGCCCGCACCGCGTAGGTGGATCCGGGCCGCACCGCCGAGCGGGGGTAGGGCAGTGTGAAAGGAATCGGGGACTGCCGGCCGCTGAGCACGACCTCGGTCTGGCCGAGCGTCACCGCCGGGGCGTCGGCCAGCGAGACGTCCTCGAGGGTCACCGTCAGCACCGCGTCGGGCGGCAGCGCGATCCGCTCGAGGTGGACCACCGTGCCGGTGAGCGTGGCCGAATCGGGCACGGGATCTCCTTCGTCGGCGCCGGCGGCGGCGCAACCTATCAGCGCCAGCACAGCCAGCATGAGGCTGACCAGAGTTGCTCGCATCGCACTCCTCGTCATGGCCGGGGACGGCGTTTGGTCGAACCGGGCGAGCCTACCGCCCGGCGGCGGGCGATCATCAGACCGTAGAACCCGACGTTGACCACGACGAGCAGCGCCGCGGCCGCCAGTTGCATCTGGCGGGTCAGGCCGGCGGGGTAGACGAACCCGCCGACGTACCGCTGGATGTAGTACTCGATGAAGCCGCCGCTGTAACCCGCCTGCCCGGCGGCGCGGCGCAGCGAGACCTCCAGCGGGGTCAGCGGGCACACCGCGCCGGAGGCCTCGATCCAGATCCCCCACACCAGCGCCGGCAGATGCAGCAGGGCCAACCGGGGCCGGCGCCACACCGCGACCGCGCCGAGCACCACCCAGAGCACGAACAGCGCGTGCACCACCAGCACGGCGTCGGCCAGCACGGCGGGGTTCATCTCGACAGGTCTCAGCCGGCCCGCCTGAGTTCGAACAGCGGGATGACCCGGGTGGTCTTGGCCTGGTAGTCGCCGAAGCCGGGGGCGACCGCCACTATCCGGGCGAACACCGCGTCGCGCTCTTCGGCGGGCAGTTCCCGGGCGGTGACGTCGTAGGCGTCGGTGCCGACCTCGATGTGGGCGTGCGGGTCGGCCCGCAGGTTGTGCACCCAGTCCGGGTTGGTGTCGGATCCGGCTTTGGAGCCGACGATGATGGTCCGGCCGTCGACGGCGAAGTAGGCCAGCGGGTTGAGCCGCGGCCGGCCGGACTTGCGCCCGGTGCTGGTGAGCAGCAGCAGTGTCGCGCCCTCGAACGGCCCGCCCACTTTGCCGCCGTTGGCGCGGAACTCCTCGACGATGCTGTTGTTGAACGCCTCGAGGTAGGACTTGTCGGTGAAGTCGGTCATTGTTGTCGACGCTACCCCGCGACATACTGCAACGGTGAGCGAACAGACCGCCGTCGCCGCTGTCCTGGCCGCCGTGCCGACGGTCCGCGGCTGGCAGGAGGATCTCTACCGCGACCTGCACCGGCACCCGGAGTTGTCCCACCAGGAACACCGCACGGCCGCACTGGTGGCGGAACGGTTGCGGCAGGCCGGATTCGACGTCACCACGGGTGTGGGCGGCACCGGCGTGGTCGGGGTGATGCGCAACGGCGAGGGCCCGTCGGTCCTGCTGCGCGCCGACATGGACGCGCTGCCGGTCCGGGAGGACACCGGCCTGCCCTACGCCAGCACTGCCACGGGCACCCCCGTCGGCGAACAGACGCCCGTGCCGGTGATGCACGCCTGCGGACACGATGTGCACGTCAGCTGTCTGCTGGGAGCCGCGCACCTGTTGGCCGCGGGCCGAAGCCACTGGCGCGGAACCCTCATCGCGCTGTTCCAGCCAGCCGAGGAGACCGCCGACGGCGCACGCGGAATGGTTGACGACGGCCTGCTCACGCTCACCGGCCCGGTGGACGTGGCGCTCGGCCAGCATGTGGTGCCGCTGCCGGCAGGCAAGCTGGCCGCCACACCCGGCCCGGCGATGGCCGCGGCGGACTGCATCAGGATCACGCTGTACGGCCGCGGCGGACACGGCTCGATGCCGCAGGCGACCGTCGACCCGGTCGTGCTCGCCGCCGCCATCGTGCTGCGGCTGCAGACGGTCGTCGCCCGCGAGGTCGACCCGTCGGAGCAGGCGGTGCTCACCGTGGGCAGCATCCACGCGGGCACCAAGGCGAACATCATCCCCGACCGCGCGGAGCTGCAACTGAACATCCGCAGCTCCAACGAAGCGACCCGGGCGGCCGTGCTGGCCGCGATCCGCCGGGTGGTGCGCGCCGAGTGCGCCGCCTCGAACTGCCCCCGCGATCCGGACTTCGAATTCTTCGACCAGGCACCGCTGACCGAGAACGATCCCGCGGTCACCGCCCGCGTCACCGAGGCGTTCGCCGCCGCACTGGGTCCCGAGACGGTCGTCACCCCGCAGCGGCTGATGGGCAGTGAGGACTTCAGCGACATCGCCCGCGGCGTCAGTGCGCCCTACTGCTTCTGGCTACTCGGCGGTGCCGATCTGGACGCCTTCCTGGCAGCCCTGGCCGAAGGCCGCACCGACGTCGAGATCGCCGTCAACCACTCGCCCCGCTTCGCCCCGGCGATCCAGCCGACCCTGGACACCGGCACCGCCGCCCTGGTGGCAGCGGCACTGGCCTGGCTGGCCGGATGAGACCGACACCGGGTGTTCGGCGGCGCGTGAACCGCAACACCGCAGCGGCGGCCGCCGTCGTCGTCCTTGCCGGCTGCGGCAGCACCGTCGCCGGCCGGCCGGCCGGTCTGTCCGGGGCACCCGAACCGGCGGTGACCGCGGTCAACTGGGGGCCGTGTGACAGCGCCGGCGGCAACGGCGACCCGCCCGGGGGCGCGCAGTGTGGCGAGCTGCCCGTGCCGGTGGACTATTCGGACCCCGGCAAGGACGTCGCCACTCTGGCGCTGATCCGACTCCCGGCGACCGGTGACAAGATCGGCTCGCTGGTGGTCAACCCGGGCGGCCCGGGCGACTCCGGTGTCGAGGCCGCGATCTCGCTCGTCGACGACCTCCCCAAAGAGGTTCGCGAGCGCTTCGACCTGGTCGGGTTCGACCCGCGCGGGGTCGGCTCGTCGGCCCCCGCTCTGTGGTGCAACTCCGACGCCGACAACGACGCGCTGCGCGCCGACCCGCAGGTGGACTACAGCCCGGCGGGGGTGGCGCACATCGAGGCCACCGAGAAGCAGTACGTCCAGCGTTGCCTGGACAAGATGGGCAAGCCGTTCCTGGCCAACGTCGGCACCGCCAACGTCGCACGCGACCTCGACCGGCTTCGCGAGGCACTCGGCGATGCCAAGCTGACCTATCTGGGCTACTCCTACGGCACGCTGATCGGGTCGGCCTACGCCGAGGCCTACCCGGACAAAGTGCGCGCGATGATCCTCGACGGCGCGGTGGACCCCAACACCGACCCGATCCAGTCGAACATCGACCAGTCCGCGGCATTCCAGAAAGCGTTCGACGACTACGCCTCAGACTGCGCCAAGGACTCCGATTGCCCGCTTGGCACCGATCCGACGAAAGTCGTTGCGGCATACCATGATCTGGTGAATCCACTGGTGAACGAACCGGCCAGGACCGACGATCCGCGTGGCCTGGGCTACTCCGACGCGATCACCGCGACCGACGAGGCGATGTACAGCCCGGAACGGTGGAGCGACCTCACCAAGGGACTGCGCGAGCTCTCCGGCGGTCGCGGCGACACGCTGCTGGCCCTTGCCGACGACTACTGGGAACGCGACCAGAACGGCCACTACAGCAATTCCAACGACGCACTGACGGCGATCATCTGCGTGGACCAACCGCAGATCACCGACCGTGCCCGGGCGGTCGAGGAGGACCGGCGGCTGCGCGAGGTGGCGCCGTACAGCAGCTACGGGACGTTCACCGGCAACGCCCCGCTGGACACCTGTGCGTTCTGGCCGGTGCCGCCGACCAGTGGGCCGCACCAGATTTCGGCGCCCGGCCTGCCGCCGGTTCTGGTGGTGTCGACCACCGACGACCCGGCCACGCCCTACCAGGCAGGGGTGGACCTGGCCGGACAGCTCGGCGGGGCGCTGCTGACCTACAGGGGAACCCAGCACACGGTGGTGTTCGAGGGCGAGGAGTGCGTGGACGGCTACGCGACGCGGTATCTCGTGGACCTCACACTGCCGCCGAAGGGCGCCACCTGCTGAGCTGAGCTGACCCGACTCGACTCGATTACCCGGGCGAGTCGGGTACTACGGCGAGCCCGGGGTCCCGTTCGCGCCGGGCGTCGCGGTGCCGCCGGAGGAGACCGCCGCTCCGCCGGTGCCCGCGGCGCCGCCGGTGCCCGCCGGCAGCGCGTTGCCGCCGTTGCCGCCCTTGCCGCCGGCCGCACTGGACGTGGTTCCGGTGGAATCGGCTGCGCCGCCGGTGCCGCCGGCACCGCCCTTGCCGCCGGCGCTGCCGCCGCCGGTGCCGCCGTTGCCGCCCGCGCCGGCCTTGGCGAACGAGGTGTTCCCCGTCGTGGTGGAGGCGCCACCATCGCCGCCCTTGCCGCCCTTCCCGGTGGCGCCGGTCGCCGCGCCGCCCTCTCCACCGGTGCCGCCGAAAGCGGTCGAACCGATCCCCTGGGTGGTCGACGCGCCGCCGGCGCCACCGCTGCCGCCCTCGACGACGCCGGTTCCGCCCGTGCCGCCGTCGCCGGCGAAGCCGATGATGCTGGCGCCGGTATTGTTCGCCGCGCCGCCGGCACCGCCGTTGCCGCCGACTCCCAGGGTGGCGCCCAGACCGGCGCCGCCG
>NZ_JBJTJF010000150.1:0-11998 GCF_046095365.1 Mycobacterium sp. | reverse complement strand
CGCCCACCCTATCCCCGCCCCGTACCGGTGGTGATCGTGCGCCGGCCGGATCGCTCACCGGCCGGCCCGGTCACTCGTTCGGCGGCCAGCCGGCCCGACAGCAGCGCCGTGGGCACTCCCACCCCCGGAACCGTCGACCCGCCGGCCAGCACGGCGTTGTCGATCCCGCGCACCAGGTTGGCCGGGCGGAACGGGCCGGTCTGGGAGAAGGTGTGCGCCAGCGCGAACGGGGTGCCTGCCGTCATGCCCTGTCGGGCCCAGTCAGCCGGGGTGACGACGTCGAGGATGTCGGCGTCGCGATCAAGCCCGGGCAGCAGCCGCTGGGCGGCGGTGGCCAGCACCTCCTGCGCGTAGCTGTCACCCTGCGCAGCCCAATTCACCCGGCCCACCTCGAGATTCGGGCACGGCGCAAGGACGTAGAGCAGGTCGCGTCCGGGCGGCGCCAGACTCGGGTCGCCGGCCGTGGGCATCGTAACCAGGATCGAGGGGTCGCTCATCAGCACGCCGTCGCCGATGATCTCGTCGAAGGTCTGCGACCACTTCGCCCCGAAGCTGATGTTGTGGTGCTGCAGAGCCGAACCCACCGCGGGCACACCGACGTGCATCACCACCGCCGAGGGGGCGGGCCGCATCTTGACCGGCCGGCGCGGGGTCCGGCCCAGCAGCTGATAGGTCAGCGGCAGCTCGGTGGTGAGAACCACGGCGTCGCAGGCGATCCGGTCCCCGGCGTCGGTGCACACCGCGGTCACCCGCGAGCCCGACCGCTCCAGCCTGGTCACGCTGGTCCGGTAGCGGAACCGCACGCCGGCGTCGGCGGCCGCCGCGGCCAGCGCCTCGGGCATGGCCCGCATCCCGCCGCGCGGGAAGTACACCCCGGCCACGGTGTCCATGTAGGCGATGACCGCGTAGGCGGCCAGCGCCTGCTGCGGCGGAACGCCGGCGTAGAGGGCCTGGAAGGTGAAGATCCGCTGCACCCGCTCGTCGGTGATGAAGCGGCTGACCATCTTCTCCCAGCCGCGGAACCCTCCGATGGCCAGCAGCCTGGCCAGCTGCGGTGTCAGCAGAGACAGCGGCGAGGAGAAGTTGGCGCCGATGAAGCCCTCGATCTCGAGCTGGTACAGCTCGGTGAGCCATTGCCGGAGCCGCCGATACCCAGCGGCCTGCGCGGGACCGGCGAAGGCCTCGATCGCCGACGCCATCGCCTCGGCGTCGGTGTGCACATCCAGGGAACTGCCGTCGGCGAAGGACGCGCGGTAGGCGGGGTCGAGCTTGATCAGCTCCAGGTAGTCGCCCATCGACGCCCCCACCGCGTCGAAGGCCTCCTCGATGATGTCGGGCATGGTCAGCACGGTGGCGCCGGTGTCGATCCGGTAGCCCCGGATGTCGGCCTGCCCGACGCGCCCGCCGGGGAACGCGTGGCGCTCGACGACGGTCACCGCGCGGCCCTGCCCGGCCAGTTGAAGCGCGGCCGACAGCCCGGACAGCCCGGCGCCGACCACCACGACGTGGTCGGTGGGGCCGGGAACGGTACGCAAGCTGCTCATCGCAAGGCTCCTTGTTTCTCGGTTTCTAGGTCGTCCGCAGGGCGCACACCGCGGCCATGCCGGCCAGCGCGGAGCGCACCCACTCGTCGATCCGGTCATCGCTGATGTGCCCGACGGCGACGGCCACCCGCTCGGCGATCGACTCCTCGATCCAGGCGGGCGCCCCGGTCGCCACGATCAGCGTGCGCCAGTGCGCGATGTCGGCGTCGTCGAGCGAGTCGGCGCTCATCAGTTCGGCGAACTGGCGCCGGATGGAGGGGTCGGCCATCCGCTGGGCCGCCACCACGACGCTGGTCGCCTTGCGCTCGACGAGGTCCCCGCCGGCCGGCTTGCCGGTCTCGGTCGGCGAGCCGAACACGCCCAGCAGATCATCACGCATCTGGAACGCCTCACCGAGCGCGCTGCCGTAGCCGCCCAGGACGTCGATGAGGTGCTCGCAACCGGCCATCGCGGCGCCGATCTCCAGCGGCCTGCGCACGGTGTAGTTGCCCGATTTGCGCCGGGCCACGTCGAGCACCGAGTCCAGGTCCGGCAGCGCGCCGACGTCGTTGGCCACGTCGGCGCACTGGCCCACCGCCAGTTCGATCCGCATCGCGTCGTAGTGCGGCCAGGCCCGGGACAGCTGCTGCTGACCGACCCCGCTCTCCCGCATCATCTGCTCCGCCCACACCAGGCACAGATCCGAGAGCAGGATCGCCTGCGCCGCACCGAACCGGTCCGCACACCCGGACAGGCCGCGCTCGCGGTGCCACCGCCCGAACTGCACGTGGGCGGCCGGCCGGCCCCGGCGCAGCACTGAGGCGTCCATCACGTCGTCCTGCAGGAGAGCGAAGGCGTGCAGCAGTTCCAGGCCGGCCGCCGCACGCAGCGCCGCGGAGTCCGCCTCCGGATCGACCCGGGCGCCGCACAGCCAGCCCAGGTACATGAACGTCGAGCGCAGGCACTTGCCCCCGTCGACGAAGGCGACCAGGACGTCCGCGGCGATGTCGACGCCGGTGCGTTCCAGGGTGGGCACACAGCGGGTCTCGACGAAGTCCGCGACGTGGGCAAGAGCGCGCCGCCGAACCCCGTTGCGCCATATCCCGAACTCCGGGCCGGCCGCGGTGACATCCGGAGCAGGACCCCGCATCACCCCGCCGTTCGTCGACGTGGCGTCCGTCGCGCGCACTGACCACTCCTGTTCCGCGGGGATTCCTCGCCCCTCCCGTCGGCTCTGTTCAAACCGACGCTCAAGACAATTCAAGACGATGCCGGCGGCCCGCGCCCACCGGGACCCCACATGGTCACCTACGCGTAATGTTTCCCCAGGCGGTTCTAGCTGGGGTTTTACCGGCCGCCAGCAGGTCAGCAGCCCTGACGGAGAGGACCGCGGATGGCTCAACTGAGCGGAAAGGTCGCCCTGGTGACCGGCGCGTCCTCCGGTCTGGGCGCGGAGGTCGCGCAGTTGTTCGCCGGCCGGGGGGCGACGGTGTTCGGGATCGCACGCGACACCGACCGGATGTCGCAGGTGTTCGAGTCCGTGCCGGGCGGGGCCTACGTAAGGGCGGACATCACCGACCCGGGGGCCTGCCGCGACGCGGTGGCGCGGTGCGTCGATCGGTTCGGCCGCCTCGACGTTCTGGTCAACGCCGCCGGCTTCCACCAGATGCGGCACACCGCCGACGTGGCCGACGACGACTGGGCCTATGACCTCGCGGCCAACCTGTCCGGCCCGTTCTACCTGTGCCGGGCCGCACTGCCGCATCTGCTGGAAGCCGGCGGGAACATTGTCAACGTCTCCTCGGTGGCCGGACTGGAGGGCGAGGTGTACTCGGCCGGGTACTGCGCGGCCAAGCATGGACTGATCGGACTGACCCGGGCGCTTGCGGTGGAATTCACCCGAGATCGGTTGCGGGTCAACGCGGTCTGTCCGGGCGGGATGCTCACCCCGCAGGTGACCGGGTTCGCCGCGCCGGAGAACGCCGACTACAAGCTGATCATGCGGATCGCCGCTCCCCGGGGGCTGATGGAACCGCACGACGTGGCAACCGTGATCGCTTTCCTGGCCAGCGACGACGCCGCCGCGGTGCACGGCGCGGTCTACGCGATCGATAATGGAAAACTCGCCGGCTGAGCCGGCGGGGGGGACTACTGCGCGGTGTTCTGCAGCACGCCGGCCATGTCCGGGCAGTATGTGCTGACCGCCGCACCGAGGAACTGGGCCGCCTGGGCCTGGGTGGCGGTGCGGTCGAGGTTCTTGGCGATGAACGACACCGACGCGTAGGCGTCGGGGTCTACCCCGCGGGCCAGCCTTTTGCAGGTGATCTTGCCCAGCCAGGCGTTGTAGTCGCGCGGGCCGTAGATGCCGTATCCCTGCAGCTGGTTGGCGAAGTCGATGTCGGGGTCGGCGTACGCGGTCGGCGCCCCGGCTATCGCGGCCGCCGCGAGGGCCGCGGCCAGTGCGGCACGCCTCGGAATGGTCATGTTTGTGATTGTAGGCCGAACAGTTACATGAGCTAATCTCTTGGTCGGTGTTCGTTACAGATTCCCGGGGAAGACGATGGTCAAGCTGCTGAAGCGCAGGGCCTCCGGAACCGGTGTCGTGATCCCCGTGACCGAGAACACCGCTTCCAACCGCCACGTCGGGGCCCATCCGGCGATTCCGCGCTTCATCCGGCTGTTCTCGATACCGATCCTGCTGATCTGGCTGGCCGTCGTGGTGCTGGTGAACACCAGGATTCCGCAACTGGAAGTCGTCGGACAGATGCACTCGGTCTCGCTGGCTCCGGCCGACGCACCGTCGCTGCAGGCGATGAAGAAGGTCGGCCAGACCTTCCAGGAGTTCGACTCCGACAGCTCGGCGATGATCGTGCTGGAGGGCGACGCCCCGCTGGGAGACGAAGCCCACGACTACTACGACGAGTTGCTGGCCAAGCTGCGGGCCGACACCAAGCACGTCCAGAACATCCAGGACTTCTGGGGCGATCCCCTGACCGCGGCCGGCGCCCAGAGCGCCGACGGCAAAGCCGCCTACGTACAGCTCTACCTGGCCGGCAACCAGGGCGAGAGCCTGGCCAACGAGTCGGTGCAGGCGGTGCGCGATGCGGTCGCGGCGTCCCAACCGCCGGCCGGAGTGAAAGTGTTCGTCACCGGGCCGGGCGCGATGATGGCAGACCAGCAGCATGCCGGCGACAAGGGTGTACACAAGATCACCGCGGTCACCCTCGTGGTGATCCTGTTCATGCTGCTGCTGGTCTACCGCTCCATCGTCACCGTCGTTCTGGTGCTGATGATGGTCGGGATCCAGGTCGCCGCGGCCCGCGGGATCGTCGCGGTGCTGGGCTACTTCGACGTGATCGGCCTGTCGACCTTCGCGGTCAACCTGCTGACCACGATGGGCATCGCCGCGGCCACCGACTACGTCATCTTCATCATGGGCCGCTACCACGAGGCCCGACTGGACGGCGAGGATCGCGAGACCGCCTTCTACACCATGTATCACGGCACCGCCCACGTGATTCTGGGCTCGGGCCTGACGATCGCGGGCGCGACGTTCTGCCTGCACTTCACCCGGCTGCCCTACTTCCAGAGCCTCGGCATACCACTGGCCGTCGGCATGCTGGTGGCCGTGGTGGCGGCGTTGACGATGGCCCCGGCGATCCTCACCATCGGCAGCCACTTCGGAATCTTCGATCCCAAGCGCAAGATGAAGACCCAGGGCTGGCGACGGATCGGCACGGCCGTGGTTCGCTGGCCCGGGCCGATCCTCATCGCCTCCATGGCGCTGGCCCTGGTCGGCCTGCTGGCACTGCCGTCCTACGTCAACAGCTACAACGACCGCGAATTCATGCCTCCGGATCTTCCGGCCAATCAGGGATTCGCCGCGGCCGACCGGCACTTCCCGCAGTCGCGGATGAACCCCGAGTTGCTGATGATCGAGACCGATCACGATCTGCGCAACTCCGCGGACATGCTGGTGATCGACAAGATCGCCAAGAACGTCTTCCACATCCCCGGCGTCGGGCGGGTGCAGGCCATCACCCGCCCGCAGGGCACCCCGATCGAGCACACCTCGATCCCCTTCATCATCAGCATGTCCGGCGCCACCCAGCAGCTGAACATGTCCTACATGCAGGACCGCATGAAGGACATGCTCAAGATGGGCGACGAGATGCAGATCACCATCGACACCATGCAGCGCATGTACGGACTGATGACCCAGCTGACCGGGGTCACCCACGACATGGTCGGCAAGACCAAGGAGATGGTGGCCACCACCAACGAATTACGGGACCACATAGCCGATTTCGACGACTTCTTCCGCCCGATCCGCAATTACTTCTACTGGGAGCCGCACTGCTTCGACATCCCGGTCTGCTGGGCCATGCGCTCGGTGTTCGACACCCTGGACGGAGTCGACAAGCTCAGCGACGACCTCGGGGCGATGGTGGCCGACTTGGACCGGCTCGACGAGTTGATGCCGCAGATGCTGACGATCATGCCGCCGATGATCGAGAACATGAAGGCGATGAAGACCTCGATGCTGACCATGCAGTCCACCATGGGCGGCCTGCAGGACCAGATGGCGGCCATGCAGGAGAACGCCACCGCCATGGGCAAGGCCTTCGACGCCGCGAAGAACGACGACTCGTTCTACCTTCCGCCGGAGGTGTTCGAGAATGAGGAGTTCAAGCGCGGGATGAAGATGTTCATCTCGCCGGACGGTAAGTCGGTGCGCTTCATCATCGCCCACGAGAACGACCCCGCGACACCGCAGGGACTGGCACTGGTCGACAAGATCAGGAACGTCGCTTTCGAGTCCATCAAGGGCACGCCCCTGGAGGGCTCCAAGGTCTACCTAGGCGGCACCGCGTCGGCCTACAAGGACCTGCAGCACGGCGCCAACTACGACCTGATGATCGCGGGGCTGGCCTCGCTGTGCCTGATCTTCATCATCATGCTGATCCTGACCAGAAGCATCGTGGCCGCGGCGGTGATCGTCGGTACCGTCGCGCTGTCGCTGGGCACGTCCTTCGGCCTGTCGGTCCTCATCTGGCAGCACATCCTGGGAATCCCGCTGCACTGGATGGTGCTGGCGATGTCGGTGATCATCCTGTTGGCGGTCGGCTCGGACTACAACCTGCTGCTGGTGGCCCGCTTCAAGGAGGAGATCCACGCCGGCATCAACACCGGCATCATCCGGTCGATGGCCGGATCCGGCGCGGTGGTCACCTCCGCCGGTCTGGTGTTCGCTTTCACCATGGCCTCGATGCTGGTCAGCGATCTGCGGGTGGCCGGGCAGGTGGGCAGCACCATCGCGCTGGGCCTGCTGTTCGACACCCTGATCGTGCGTTCGTTCATGACGCCGTCCATCGCCGCCCTGCTCGGGCGCTGGTTCTGGTGGCCGCAGGTGGTGCGCCAGCGGCCGGTGCCGCGGCCCTGGCCCACCCCGGACCGTCCGGCGGTGGACGAGCAACCGGCTCTCGACGGCCGCCCGGACACCGAAGTGGCCCTGTCCTACCGTGGAGGCTCATGATGAGAGGTATGCGTATTCTTCCGATGCTGGCCGGGCTGACGCTGGCTGCGGCGCTCGCGCCGGCCACCGCCGGGGCCGACGCCACCGACGACTACCCGATCCCGCACCGGATGATCGTCACCACCTGCGACGCCGAGCAGATCATGGCCGCGGCGCGCGACGTCGAGCCGGTGTACTACGAGCGCTACATGATCGACTACAACAACAAGCCGGCCGACGTCCAGCAGGCCGCCCAGGACTACATCCACGACTTCTTCGCCAAGTCCCCGGCCGACCGGCGGGCGTGGTCGGAGCAGCTGGCCACCAACATCTACGCCGACCCGCTGGTCTTCCGCTGGCCCAATCACGCGAAACTGTTCTTCAACAACAAGGGCGTCGCGGCCAACACCACCGACATCTGCAACCAGTACCCGCCCGGCGACATGTCGCTGTGGACGTGGTGACTACCGAGGCCCCCGGAACCCCACCGGTCATCCAGCGGTGGCTGAGCGTCATCGAGAACGGTCAGACGGCTCAGCTCGACGACATGCTCGCCGAGGACGCGGTCTTCTACTCCCCCGCGGTGTTCACCCCGCAGCGCGGCCGGCCGCTGGCGGTTGCCTATCTGCGGGCCGCCGAGCAGATGTTCGCCGGCACCGGTTTCAGTTACGTCAACAAGTGGTTCGGCACCCACTCCGCGGTCCTGGAGTTCGCCGCCGAGGTCGACGGCCTGTCCGTCGAGGGCATCGACATGATCCACTGGAACGCCGAGGGCAAGATCACCTCGGTCAAGGTGATGATCCGGCCGTTCAGGGCACTGCAGGGTGTGATCGGAAAGATGGCGGAGCTTCTCGCCGCCCGCTAGCATCGGCGTTTTGCTGATCGACGCATGTGATCCGACTGAGTAGAGTATAAGAAACATCCGTCGCCGGTTCCCGGTTAGCCAGGAGGAATGAGTCGATGAGTTCTGCCACGAGCGCCGCGGGCCGCCGCGTCGGGCGGGTCGGCGCACTGGCCGTCGCACTGGGGGTCGGCACGGCCCTGAGCACCGGAACAGCGTGGGCGGACAGCACCGCGGGCCCCGAGGCCGGCGGCCCGGAAACCCAGGTCTCCGCCGGGGCCGCGGCGGACAGCCCCGCCCCGGCCCGGCGGTCAGGCCGCGGTTCGGCACCCTCCCACCGGGCATCGGCGGCCGGCGCCGATTCACCCGCCGTCCCGGCCCGGCGCAGCGCGTCCCGGTCGGCAGGCGCGGACCGGGCGGCAGGCGCGGCCCGGGCGGCGGCCACGCCCAGGGCGTCGGCCGCGGCCGCCGACAGGAACGGGTCCGCGCCCATCCCATCACCCGTCGCAGCGGTCAGAGTTCCAGTGAAAAATGTTGAACCGGAACAGATCTCACCGGTCCGGATCACCCGGCCTGCGACCCTCCGACCCGCGGCCGCGGTGACGGCGCCGTCGTCGGAACCCGTGACGACCCCGGCCATTACCCCGGTCGCGGTCGCCGCCCCGGCCGCCGCGGTCTCGGTGCCGCGGCCGGTCTCCCGGCTGCTCTCGGTGACCGGCCTGGCGCCGCTGGCGGGCAGCGGTGCGCCGGGCGCCCCGCTGGACTCGCCGGCACTGTGGGCCCTGCTGGGCTGGACCCGGCGCGACCCGGGCCGCACCGGAGTGCGGACCGCCGCCGCCAGGGCGGCACTGCCCGGCGCCACCGTGGCCGGCGCACTGGTCACCACCCCGGCCAGCTTGACCTCGACGCCCATCGGATGGGTGACCGGGCAGCGCAACACCGCGTTCCCCGGCGCGGGCTGGACCCAGACCAACAACACCCGGTGGGCCAACGTCTACGGCACCGACCTGGGCATCATGTGGTTCAACGGCGACAACGACCTCACCCAGCTTGCGTTCGGGGACACCTTCTCCGGCCCGAACATGTCCGGAGACTGGCGGTCCAACATCCTGCTGCTCAGCGACGACACCGATCTCTCCGACGGCCTGGCCCTGATCAACACCGACACGGCCTACCAGTTCATCCCGGCGGCCAAGAGCCAGGTCTTCTTCATCGGCTCGGAGGTCACCGTCATCCCGACCTCGGCGGTGTACGCCAACAGCAACAACTACGTCAACTACATGTCGGTGAAGTCGTGGGACACCCCGGGGCGCTGGACCACCAACTACTCCGCCATCTCCCAGTACGACCCGGCGACCGACAGGTGGGTGCTGCAGAAGCAGACGGTCCGGCCGGCGGGGTACTTCCGGTCCTCCGCCATGTACAAGGCCGGCGATCAGAACTTCCAGCAGATGGCCTACGTACTGCAACCGGAGAGCAAGGTCGTCCCCGGCGGCACCCGCTACGTCTACGCCTTCGGCACTCCGTCGGGCCGCGCCGGTTCGGCCTTCCTGTCGCGGGTCCCGGAACCGTCGGTGACCGACCTGTCGAGGTACGAGTACTGGGACGGCACGAACTGGGTGCGCGATCAGGCCAAGGCCGCGCCGGTCATCGGCGACTCCACCAAGTCCACCGGCCTGCTGGGCCCGTTGCTTGATCTGGCCAACGACCCGAAGTTCCTCGGCGGCTCGATGGCCGGCTTCACCGGCGCCAAGACCGGCGGCAACGTCAGCGAGATGAGCATCCAGTACAACGAGTACCTCGACAAGTACGTGGTGCTCTACGGCAACGGTGCCAACAACGTCATCCTGCGCACCGCCGACAGCCCCGAGGGCCCCTGGTCGGCGCCGGTCACTCTCGCCACCTCGATCCAGTACCCGGGCCTCTACGCGCCGATGATCCACCCACTCTCTGGAACCGGAGTGCTCACCGACGGGACCGAACCTGACGTCGCGAACCTGTACTGGAACATGTCCATCTGGAGCAACTACAACGTCGTCCTGATGAAGACCGACCTGAGCCGCCTGAAGGTCACAACCGTCTGAGGTATCCCAGTGGCGGGCGGGGCCGGGATCGCCCTGCCGCCCCGCTCAGCCGCGCCGGGAATTTTGCCGGATCGTCAGCCGGGCTGATAATCGGCTGATAATCTGTGCAGACTCCACTTAGAACCGTGAGGGGGGTGCCGGATGCGCGCCTCATCCTTCGCCGAACGTGCCGGCGGTATGGCGATCGCACTCGGCGCGGGAGCGCTGATGGCCCTGGGCGGGGCGGCCCCGGCGGGAGCCGACACCCCCAGTCCCTCCGATCCGGCGGCGACATCCGATGCCAACGCGGCGCGGCCGTCATCCCGGGTACCCGGACGTGCCGCGAAAACCGTTGGCAGACAAGCGGAAAAAGGGCGGCGCAGCCGCCCGGCGCCCGCGGGCCCCGAAGGCCGCCGTGGCACGCCGTCGCCAGCCGCGGCGGTCCGGGGAGCCGGTAAGGCACCGGACGTGGATCCTGTCGCGCGGCGCGCCGCGGCCATCCCGGTGGCCGGTCCGATCCGGCCGCCGACGGCCGTCGAAACCGCCGCACCCCGCCCCGCGGCGGCCGTCCTCCGAACTCCCGCGGCCGCGTCCGCGGCGCCGCGGATCACCCCGCCGCGGACCGCCGCGCCCGCCGCTGCGCTCGACGCGCTTGTGGGGATCACCCCTGGCGGGGCGCCGGTCGGTCCGCCGGAGTCACCCGCGGTGTGGACGGCCCTGGCCGCCGCCCGCCGCGAGATCGGCCGGCCCGAGCCCCCCCGGCCCGCGGCGACGTTCTTCATGGCCAGGGCGCTGGGGCCCAACCAGCCGCCGGTGATCAGGTCGGTGAACGTCGGCACGCCCGCCCCGGGAACCGGCGTGGTCTCCGGAACGGTCATCGCCACCGACCCGAATCGCGACAAAATCGCCTACCGGGCGACGACCTCGAGCAAGGGCGCGGTCGCCATCACCAACACCGGGCTCTTCACTTACACGCCGACCGCCGCCGCCCGCCACGCAGCGGCCAAGGTCGGCGCACCGGCCGATGCGAAGAGCGACACCGTGACGGTCACCGTCACCGACGCCAGGCGGGCCGCCACCAGCACGACCGCGCGGGTTCAGATCCTGCCCAGGAACAGCGTCCCGGTGGCGTCGGCTGCGGTGGGCACTCCGAGTGCTGCGACCGGGGCCGTGACCGGGTCGGTGCAGACCACCGACTCCGACGGCGACGTACCCTCCTACGCCCTGAGCGCGACCGCCACCAAGGGCACGGTGACACTCAACGCCGCCACCGGCGCGTTCACCTACACCCCTACCGCCCCTGCCCGCCACAAGGCCGCCGCGATCTCCGCCACGGCAGCCGACAGGTCCGACACGTTCACGGTCCGCGTCTCCGACGGTTACGGCGGCCAGGCGGTGGTCCCGGTCACCGTCTCGGTCGGGCCGAGAAATACCGCGCCGGTCGCCTCGTCCGTTGTCGGCAAGCCCGACCCGCTCACCGGGCTCGTACGCGGCACGGTAACCGCCACCGACGCCGACAAGGACACGCTCAGCTACACCGCGTCGGCGGCTGCCAACGGCACCGTGGCCCTCGGCGCGGCCGGCGCCTTCACCTACACGCCCAGCCCGGCCGCCCGCACCTCGGCCCGCAACTCTGCGACCGTCCTCACCGATTCATTCACCGTCACGGTCAACGACGGCCACGGCGGGACCGCCGCGGTCCGGATCAGCGCCACCGTCGCACCCAGCGACCGGGCGCCGGTGGCTGGGACCCCGGTTCTCAGTACTGACCTCACCACCGGCGTGGTCACCGGAAACGTCAACGCCGTCGATCCAGACGGCGACAGCCTCACCTACGTCTCCCTGAATGCCTCCACCGCCAAAGGGGCTGTGGCAGTGACGAATACCGGCGCGTTCACCTACACTCCCACGGACGTCGCCCGGCAGAACGCAGGTGCACCGAACGCGACGGGCGCCGACAAGGCCGACGTCTTCACGGTGTCCGTCACCGACAAGTTCGGTGCGACGAGTTCCGTCTCGGTGAACGTTCCGGTCACACCGGCCACATGGCCGTCGG
>NZ_JBJTJF010000149.1:0-3513 GCF_046095365.1 Mycobacterium sp. | reverse complement strand
ATTCAGTTCGGTCAAGGTCGGCGACGAGCTGCCCGAGAGGACCATCAACCTGACCCGCGCCGACCTGGTCAACTACGCCGGCGTGTCCGGTGACCTCAACCCCATCCACTGGGATGACGAGATCGCCAAGCAGGTCGGCCTGGACACCGCGATCGCCCACGGCATGCTGACCATGGGCCTGGGCGGCGGCTACATCACCGAGTGGGTGGGGGACCCGGGCGCGGTCATCGAGTACAACGTGCGTTTCACGGCGATCGTGCCGGTGCCCAACGACGGCATCGGCGCCGACATCGTCTTCACCGGCCGGGTCAAGGCGGTCGACGAGGAGAACAAGACCGTGACCATCGCCCTGACCGGCACCCACAACGGCAAGAAGATCTTCGGCCGTGCCATCGCGATCGCGAAGCTGGCGTAACCGTGGCGCTCAAAACCGACATCCGAGGCATGGTCTGGAGGTACCCCGACCCCTTCGTGGTGGGCCGCGAGCAGATCCGCCAGTATGCCAACTCCGTCAAGGCCAATGATCCGGCCAGCATCGACCCGGAGGCTGCGGCCGAGCTGGGCTATGCCGGGCTGGTCGCACCCCTGACCTTCGTCTCGATCATCGCTGTGATGACCCAGCGGCACTTCTTCCGGCACGTCGACGTCGGCTTCGAGACCATGCAGATCGTCCAGGTGGACCAGAAGTTCCAGTTCCTGAGGCCGATCCTTGAGGGCGACGTCGTTCGCGCCACCATGTACATCGACTCGGTCGACGAACGGTTCGGCGCCGATATCGTGACCTCCCGGAATGTCCTGACGGATGAGGAGACCGGCGAGGACGTGATGGTGGCCTACACCACGCTCATGGGCCACGAGGGCGACAACTCCATCTCGGCCGGATGGGATCCGGAGACCGGCCAGGTGCTGCGCAAGCCTGTGACCCATGATTAGTAACTGAGACCGGTCTCGCGCTACACTCGGAAGCCGGGATTTCCCCACGTAAGCGCGCTGTCCGTCGGTTCGGCTGGACCGGACGGGGGGCGCGCGAATCATGTGGGGGGCGCCCCGATTGGAGAAGTGCAGAGGGGCGTAGCTCAACTGGCAGAGCAGCGGTCTCCAAAACCGCAGGTTGCAGGTTCAAGTCCTGTCGCCCCTGCTCAACTGAATAGACTCGAAGGCAAGTGAGCCCGGACCACGGAAAGGAGCGTGCGGTGAGCGACGAGCGCGACAGTGCCGACGGCGCGGGTGCAGGCGCAGAGAACACCGCCGCCCTGACCCAGCCGCTGCGGCCGACCGGAAAGCGGTCCCGGCAGCGGGCCGGCGGCACGGCCCTGGCCGAGGTCGACGACTTCGAGACCACCGCCCTGGACCTTGACGACGACGAGGCCGAGCCGAGGAAGGCCAAGAGGGCCGGTGCCGAGAAGAGCGGCCCGACCCGCAACCCGTTCGTCTTCGTCTGGACCTACCTCAGGCAGGTCGCCGCGGAGCTGCGCAAGGTCATCTGGCCCAACCGCAAGCAGATGGTCAGCTACACGACGGTGGTGCTGCTGTTCCTGGTCTTCATGGTCGCGCTGATCAGCCTGGTCGACCTGGGTCTGGCCAAGCTGGTGCTGCTGATCTTCGGCAACAAGACCGTCTGACCAAGCAGTTGTGTAGAGCAGTTGTGTAGAGAGGACTGACTAGCGTGACAACTCCCGAAGGCGACGTGGCCGCGGGTGACGCCGCCGTCGACGTGATCGACGACGTTGTCGAGGCCGCAGCTCCCGAGGAGGAGCTGGATCCGGCGACCGCGCTGAAGAACGACCTGCGGGGCAAGCCGGGCCAGTGGTACGTCATCCACTCCTATGCCGGCTACGAGAACAAGGTGAAGGCCAACCTCGAGACCCGCGTGCAGAACCTCGACGTCGGTGACTACATCTTCCAGGTGGAGGTGCCCACCGAAGAGGTGACCGAGATCAAGAACGGCCAGCGCAAGCAGGTCAACCGCAAGGTGCTGCCGGGCTACATCCTGGTCCGCATGGAACTGAACGACGACTCCTGGGGCGCGGTGCGCAACACCCCCGGCGTCACCGGATTCGTCGGGGCGACCTCTCGGCCCACCGCGCTGTCACTCGACGACGTGGTGAAGTTCCTGCTGCCGCCGGGGGCGGGAAAGAAGGCCGCGAGGACCACCTCCGCCGCGGCTGCCTCGTCCGAGGCCAGCCTGGAGCGTCCGGAGATCCTGGTCGACTTCGAGGTCGGCGAGTCGGTGACCGTCATGGACGGCCCGTTCGCCACCCTGCCGGCCTCGATCAGCGAGGTCAACGCCGAACAGCAGAAGCTGAAGGTGCTGGTCAGCATCTTCGGCCGTGAGACACCCGTCGAACTGACCTTCAACCAGGTCGCCAAGATCTAGTTCGGACGCGCTTGTCCGCGTTCGCGAGGAAAGGAACACCCAACAGCCATGGCTCCCAAGAAAAAGGTCTCCGGGATGATCAAGCTGCAGATCCAGGCCGGGCAGGCCAACCCCGCCCCGCCCGTCGGCCCTGCGCTCGGCCAGCACGGCGTCAACATCATGGAGTTCTGCAAGGCCTACAACGCCGCGACGGAAACCCAGCGCGGCAACATCATCCCGGTGGAGATCACCGTCTACGAGGACCGCAGCTTCACCTTCGAGCTGAAGACCCCGCCCGCGGCCCGGCTGCTGCTCAAGGCCGCCGGCGTGCAGAAGGGGTCGGCCGAGCCGCACAAGACCAAGGTCGCCAAGGTGACCTGGGACCAGGTGCGCGAGATCGCCGAGACCAAGAAGGCCGACCTCAACGCCAACGACATCGACCAGGCCGCCAAGATCATCGCCGGCACCGCCCGGTCGATGGGCATCACGGTCGAGTAGTTTTCCACCCGTGGGAGGGCCCGCTTCGGCCCGTTCGACCACGACCCAACAACCGATTGGATAGCAATGAGCACGAAAAGCAAGGCCTACCGCGAAGCCGCCGCGAAGGTGGACCGGGAACGTCTGTACACCCCGCTGGAGGCGGCCAGGCTGGCCAAGGAGACCTCCTCGAAAAAGCAGGACGCCACCGTCGAGGTGGCCATCCGCCTGGGTGTGGATCCGCGTAAGGCCGACCAGATGGTGCGCGGCACCGTGAGCCTGCCGCACGGCACCGGCAAGACCGCCCGGGTCGCGGTGTTCGCGGTGGGGGAGAAGGCCGAGCAGGCCGAGGCGGCCGGCGCCGACGTGGTGGGCAGCGACGACCTGATCGAGAAGATCCAGGGCGGGTTCCTGGACTTCGACGCCGCGATCGCCACTCCCGACCAGATGGCCAAGGTGGGCCGGATCGCCCGGGTGCTCGGTCCGCGCGGCCTGATGCCCAACCCCAAGACCGGCACCGTGACCCCGGACGTGGCCAAGGCCGTTCAGGACATCAAGGGCGGCAAGATCAACTTCCGCGTCGACAAGCAGGCCAACCTGCACTTCATCATCGGCAAGGCCTCCTTCGACGAGAAGAAGCTCGCGGAGAACTACGGGGCGGCGCTGGACGAGGTGCTGCG
>NZ_JBJTJF010000148.1:0-3633 GCF_046095365.1 Mycobacterium sp. | reverse complement strand
CGGGTCGCATCGACCGCTCCGACGGCGTAGCCCTTGGACTTCATGAGAGTCAAGGTCCCTCCGACCGCCAACTCGATGTCGTCGGGGTGGGCTCCGAAGGCGAGTAGGTCGAGTCGATTCATGTCGCGGTCTCCACGATCGCGATTATCGCTCGCGGATCGAGGATTCAATCGCATCGGCGGCGGCTCATCAGGATCATCCGGTCCGTCCCGGACCCGAACGCAGCTGCGGTTTTCACCACGTCGAACTCCGCGGCGGCGAGCATCGCCCGAATTTGGTCATGGTCGTAGAGGAGTACCGATTCGGTCCACTGCGCGAGCGGCTCCCCCGTTTCGCGGCGCACGGGGTCGAACGTCGCGATGGCGTCGTGATCGAGTCTTGGCGAAGGTGGACGGGCACACGCGTCGAGAAGGACGTGACCGTGCGCCGCGAATCGGGGGAGCCGCTCGCGGAGTGGACCGAATCGGTGCTCCTCTATGAGCATGACCAGATTGCGGCGATGCTCGCCGCCGCGGAGTTCGACGTGATGAACACCGCATCGGCGTTCGGGTCCGGTACCGACAGGATGATCCTGACGAGTCGCCGCCGATGATGCGATTGAATCCCGTCGTCGCTCCCGCTAACCGGATGTTCCGCTCGATCCGCGTACGATAATCGCGATCGTGGAGGCCGCGACATGAATCGACTCGACCTACTCGCCTTCGGAGCCCACCCCGACGACATCGAGTTGGCGGTCGGAGGGACCTTGACTCTCATGAAGTCCAAGGGCTACGCCGTCGGAGCGGTCGATGCGACCCGAGGCGAGCTCGGGACACGAGGGACGGCGGAAGTCCGCGCGCGCGAATGCGCCGACGCCTCGCGTCTTTTAGGGCTCGACGTCCGGCTCAACCTGGGCCTGCCGGACGGCTCCGTGTTCGACGACGCCGCGGCCCGCGCCGCCGTGATCACGGTCCTCCGTACCTACCGACCGACCATCGTGATCGGCCCGCGTCCCGACGATCTTCACCCCGACCACGCGCGGTTGTCGACACTTCTCGGGGAAGCGTCGTTTCTCTCCGGAGTGGCCAAGCACACGCCCGGATTACCCGCCCATCGTCCACGCGCCTACTGGCAGTACGCGTCGCACACGACGTTCGACCCCTCCTTCGTCGTCGACATCACGTCCGTCTTCGAGACCAAGCGCGCGGCCGCCATGGCCTACCGAAGCCAGTTCCACGATCCTGCGTCGACGGAACCCGCGACCTACATTTCGCGCCGCGAGTTTTGGGGATGGTGGGAAGGTCGCGCCCGTCACTACGGCAACATGATCGGAGTCGAATACGGAGAAGCCTTCTTCGTGAATTCGCCGCTGCGTCTCGACGATCCGATTTCCGTCTTCAAGGAGTTCGGGTACTACCCGATCTAGTCGAATGACCTCACCGCTTCGTATCGCAATCGCGTGCTATCCGACCTTCGGCGGATCGGGGGCCGTCGCCGTTGAACTCGCGTCGGCGTTGGCGACGCGCGGCCACGAAGTCCACGTCGTTTCCTATGCGCCGCCCGTGCGCCTGCTGCCTCAACGCGGCCTCTCGTATCACGAAGTCAACGTCTCCGCGTATCCGATGTTCAAGTATCCGCCCTACGAGATGGCGCTTGCGAGCAAGTTGGCGGATCTTGCGACGCGGCATCGACTCGACATCCTTCATGCGCACTACGCCGTTCCCCAAAGCCTCTCCGCGGTCCTCGCCCGGGAGATCGTCGGTCGCGACAAGGTGCGCGTCGTCACCACGCTCCACGGAACGGATGTCACGCTCGTCGGTAGCGATCCCGCTTATCGGCCGATCGTCGAATACGCGTTGTCGCGGGCTGATGGAATCACCGCGGTGTCGGAGTTCCTTCGCGACGAGACGCGCCGCGTCATTCACGATGCTCTGCGCATCGCCGCGATTCCGAATTTCGTCGACACCGCGGTCTTTCATCCGGAGCCGCAAGGTTCGATGCGTTCCTGTCTCGCCCGCGAAGACGAAGCGATCCTCGTGCACGCTTCCAACTTCCGACCGGTAAAGCGCGTCGAAGACGTGGTGAAGATCTACGCCGGTGTTCGCACCCGCATGAACGCGCGACTCGTCATGGTGGGCGACGGCCCGGAACGTTCGACCGCGCTTCAAACGGCGGAAGAACTCGGCGTCGCCGACGGCGGGCTGTTCCTCGGCGCGGTCACCGACGTCGCCGCGGTGATGGGAGCCGCGGATGCGTTTCTCTTGCCGTCGGCGGGGGAGTCGTTCGGGCTCGCCGCGCTCGAAGCAATGGCGTGCGGCGTTCCGGTCGTCGGCGCCCGCGCGGGTGGGCTGCCCGAAGTCGTGCGTGACGGCATCGACGGCATCCTCGAACCCGTCGGCGACACGGGAGCGATGTCGTCGCGTCTTGCCGCCCTTCTCGAAGATAAGACGGCACTTGCGAGAGCGCGTGCCGAAGTGGTGCGACGGGCTCGCGAAGACTTCGCCACGGAACGCATCGTTCCGATGTACGAAGACGTGTACGCGGCGGCACTGGACGCACCCTGATGCTGGCCCTCGGCCGAGGTCTGAGTCAGGTGGTCAGCGGGTGCCGGCGCACCAGGAGCAGGCCACTCATCGCCACCAGACCGGCGATGAGGATGCTTCTGCTGACTCCGGTGTAGTGCGCCAGCACGCCGAAGAGCAGACTCCCGCCGGCCAGCGCACCCTGAAGCACCAGTGAGTAGATCGAGCTCGTCAGCCCGCGCATGTCCTGCGGTGCGGCGGACTGGATGGCGAACTGGTGGGCGATGCTCATCAGGCTCGACGTAACACCGAGGAGGAGCAGGAAGCCGGCGTCGAGTGCCATGCTGTTCCACTGGCTCACCCCGATCACGGCGAGCGTGAACAGCACCAGCGCGACGGTGGTGAGGCTGCCCAGGGAGACCCGGCGGCGCAGCACCGGCATCAGCGCGCCGCCGGCCGCGCCCCCGATGCCCAGGGCCGCGAGCAGTCCGCCGTACCCGATCGGCCCGGTCTGGATGTTCTCCTTGGCCACCAGTGGCAGCAGACCCATCACCGCGCCGCACGGCGCCATCAGCAGCGCGCAGCGCAGCATCGGACCGTACAGACGTGGCGAGCGGGGGATCAGTGCCCACGCCTGGCGAAGTGACCCGCGGGCGGGACGGGGCTCGCCGGAGTCGCGTCGGCCCGGGGCGTTGCGCAGCGTCGCGATCATGCCCAGCTGGGAGGCCGCGCTGGTGAACAGCACCACGGCCGGGCCGAACGCACCCATCAGATAACCGGCCAGCACCGGTCCGACCCCACGGCCGAGGTCGCCGCTCAGCCCATTGAATGAAATCGCCTCCACCAGCGAGTCTTTGGGGACGAGATCCTGGATGAACGGCGTCCAGGCGGTCCGCTGGGCCACCACCCCGATGCCGACCAGGAAGGTCATCGCCAGCAGGGACGTGGGAGTGAAATGCAAACGGTCGGCCAGTGCGATGACACCCATAGCGGTCAGCACGGCGAGCAACCAAAACTGTGAAGCGAGCAGCACGACGCGGTGCCCGAACCGATCGGTCGCGACACCGGCCGGGATGGCGAAGAGCAGGAACGGCAGGCTCAGCATCGTCTGCACCAGGCTGATGAGCACCGG
>NZ_JBJTJF010000147.1:0-21265 GCF_046095365.1 Mycobacterium sp. | reverse complement strand
GGAGGCGGTCGGGGTGAGCAGCGAACCGGAGGTCGTCGAACTCGACGACGAGGTCGCCGACATAGCGCTGGCCACCGCCGCCGAGGCCGGCGCCGACCTGCCCTCGCCGATGGGCGGCCTGCCCACCGGCGCGAAGTTCGGCACCCTGGTGCACGCCGTGCTGGAGAGTGCCGACCCGCTGGCCGCCGATCTGCCTGCCGAATTGGCCGCCCAGATCGCCCGCCACTCGGTGTGGTGGCCGGTCGACGTGCCCGCCGACGACCTCGCCGATGCGCTGGTCCCGATGCACGACACCCCGCTGGGCCCGCTGGCCGGCGACCTGACCCTGCGCGGGATCGGCCGGCCGGATCGGTTGTGCGAGTTGGAGTTCGAGTTCCCGCTGGCCGGCGGGGACCTGTGTGCGGCGGCTCCGGGCGTCTCGCTGGCCGACGCCGGGCGGCTGCTCGCCCGGCACCTGCCGCCGGCGGACCCGCTGGCCTGCTACGCCGACCGGCTCACCGACGCCACCCTTGGCCGGCAGTCGCTGCGCGGGTACCTCAGCGGTTCGCTCGACGTGGTGCTGCGCGTCCCCTCGCCCGACGGCCACCGCTACCTGGTGGCCGACTACAAGACCAACTGGCTCGGCGAGGCCGACCGGCCGCTGACCGCCGCGGACTACTCGCCCGCCCGGATGACCGAGGCGATGCTGCACTCCGACTACCCGCTGCAGGCCCTGCTGTACAGCGTTGTGCTGCACCGTTTCCTGCGCTGGCGACTGCCCGGCTACGACCCGGCCCGTCACCTCGGCGGGGTGCTCTACCTGTTCGTCCGCGGGATGTGCGGCCCGGACACCCCGCGCACCGACGGCTGCCCCGCCGGGGTGTTCGGGTGGCAGCCCCCGGCCGCCCTGGTGACCGAGTTGTCCGACCTGCTCGACGGGCGGACGGCGGCCGCATGAACACCGCGATCACCGACTTCGCCGACTGGCGGCGCAGCGTGTCGGCCACCGGCCGGCTGCGGGCCTTCAACGACGCCGGTGTCCTGGAGGCCTCCGATGTGCTTGTGGCGCAACGGCTCTGCGCGCTGGCCAAGGAGCCCGACGAGCCGGTCGCGCTGGCCGTCGCACTGGTGGTCAGGGCCGTTCGCGGGGGTTCGGTCTGCCTGGATCTCGGCACCGTCGCCCGGCAGGTCGGCCAGCCCGGCCTGCCCTGGCCCGAACCGGCGGCGTGGCTGCGTGCCGTGGCCGGCAGCGTGCTGGCAGGGGACCCGCCGGTGCTGCACCTCGACGGCGGCCTGCTCTACCTCGACCGCTACTGGATCGAGGAGCGCCGGGTGGCCGAGGACGTCGCGGCCCTGGCCGCGGCACACCGCACAGGTACCGCCCCGGAGGCCCGCCGGCTGTTCCCGGACGGCTTCGCCGAGCAGCGCGCGGCGGCCGAGGTCGCGCTGTCGCGGGCGTTGACGGTGCTGACCGGCGGCCCGGGCACCGGCAAGACCACGACGGTCGCGCGACTGCTGGCGCTGCTGGCCGAGCAGTCCGAACTGGACCGCCGGCCGCGGCCGCGGATCGCGTTGGCCGCGCCGACCGGCAAGGCCGCCGCCCGGTTGCTCGAGGCGGTGCGGGCCGAGGTCGCACAGCTCGACCCGGTGGACCAGGCCCGGCTTCCCGCGCTGAGCGCCACCACCCTGCACCGTCTGCTGGGCAGCCGGCCCGACACCCGCTCGCGGTTCCGGCACAACCGGGACAACCGGCTGCCGCACGACGTCATCGTCGTTGACGAGACCTCGATGGTGTCCCTGACGATGATGGCCCGGCTGCTGGAGGCGGTCCGCCCGGAGTCCCGGCTGGTGCTGGTCGGCGATCCCGACCAGCTCGCCTCGGTGGACGCCGGTGCTGTGCTCGCCGACATGGTGGAGGGTCTCGAATCGGCGCCGGGCTCCCCGGTGGCGCGCCTGGTCACCCCGCACCGGTTCGGGGAGTCCATCGGTGCGCTGGCGGGTGCGATCCGCGACGGCGACGCCGACGCCGCGCTGGAGGTGCTCGCCGCCGGCGGTGACCACATCGAGTGGGTCCGCGACGGGGACGCCACCGGCGTTCTCCGGAAAGTCGTTGTGCCGCATGCGCTCAGGCTGCGGGAGGCGGCGGTTCTCGGCGACGCTGACGAGGCGCTGCGGACGCTGGACCGGCACCGGATGCTGTGTGCGCACCGCCGTGGACCGTACGGCGTGGCGTACTGGAACCGCCAGATCGAACGGTGGCTGGCCGAACAGACCGACAGCCCGCTGTGGGCGCCGTGGTACCCGGGCCGCCCGGTGCTGGTCACCGCGAACGACTACGGGCTGGGCCTGTACAACGGGGACACCGGGGTGGCGGTGCTGCGCGACAGCGGGCTGCGCGCGGTGATGGCCGGCGCCGGCGGCGCGGTGGAACTGGCCACCGGCCGGCTGTCCGACATCGAGACCATGCACGCGATGACGATCCACAAGAGCCAGGGCAGCCAGGCCACCGAGGTCACCGTCCTGCTGCCCACGGAGGACTCCCGGCTGCTCACCCGCGAGCTGCTCTACACCGCGGTCACCCGGGCGCGGGAGAAGGTGCGGGTGATCGGCACCGCCGAGCAGTTGCGCGCCGCGGTGGGCCGGCGCGCGGTGCGCGCGACCGGGCTGGCCCGTCGGTTGCGCACCGGCTGAGGCGCGCGGCTCCGCGGGCGTCTAGCCTGGAGGCGAGGCCACCATGAGTAGCGACGGCAGATTCGACGATCTCGACCAGGGGTCGGTCAACGACGTCGAAAAGCGTTGGCACGATCCGGCGATGGTGCGCGCGGCCGTCATCTACGTGGTGTCGGTGATCGCGCTGTCCGCGGCGGCGTTCGCCTGCACCGTGATCTGGCGTTCGCTGCTGGCGGGGATCCTGGTTCCGGCGATTTTCTTCGCCGGCGGCATCGGCGCCTTCGTCCGCACCTATCGGGTCTGGAAGGCCGGAGGGGTGTGGCCGATCTGGCAGGCCGCCGGCTGGTTCCTGCTGATGCTGTTCCTGATCTGTTTCGGCGTTCCCTTCTCCGTCCGGCAGTGACCGCCATACTCGTCAGGTGAGTTCCGACCCAGAGGGCCCGCTGTCCGGCGTCCGGATCGTCGAGATCTCCAGCTTCGTCGCCGTTCCGCTGGCCGGGATGACCCTGGCCCAACTCGGAGCCGACGTGGTCCGCGTCGACCCGGTCGGCGGCGCCGCCGACTACCACCGCTGGCCGCTGACCGCCGCCGGGGACAGCATCTACTGGGCCGGCCTGAACAAGGGCAAGCGTTCGGTGGAGGCCGACATGCGCACGGCGGAGGGGCAGCGGCTGGTGGCGCGGCTGATCGGGGCCGCCGGCGTGCTGATCACCAATGTCACAGGGCGGCAGTGGCTTTCCCACGAAACGCTGCGCGCGGAGAGGCCCGACCTGATCCATCTCGAGGTGGTCGGCCGGGCCGACGGCTCGACCGCGGTGGACTACACCGTCAACGCCGCCACCGGTTTCCCGCTGGTCACCGGGCCGGCCGGCCACACCGGTCCGGTCAACCACGTGATGCCGGCCTGGGATGTCAGCTGCGGTCTGTACGCGGCATTGGCCGTGGTGTGCGCACTGCGCCGGCGCGACAGCACCGGGCAGGGCAGCAGCATCCGGCTGCCGCTCGACGACGTCGCGCTGGCGACCGCGGCCAACCTTGGTTTCCTCACCGAGGTTCTGCTCAACGGCGAGCAGCGCCCGCGCCTCGGCAACGCCATCTTCGGCCAGTACGGCAGGGACTTCACCAGCAGCGACGGTGTGAGCTTCATGGTGGTGGCGCTGACCGCCCGGCACTTCGCCGACCTGACCGAGCTGACCGGCACCACCGAAGCCGTTGCGGCCCTTGCCGAGAAGCTCGGCGCGGATTTCGCCGAGGAGGGCCAGCGCTACCTGCACCGCGAGGCGCTCGACGGGCTGTTCGCGGACTGGTTCGGATCGCACACCGCCGAGCAGGCGGCCGCCGCGCTGGCGGCCGGGTCGGTGCTGTGGGACCGCTACCGGAGCTTCGCCGAGGTCGCGCACAGCCCACGGGTGCAGCGCAATCCGCTGTTCGCACCGCTGCACCAGCCCGGTATCGGGAGCTATCCGGCGCCGGGTCTGCCGATGTCGGTGGACGGCGCGCACATCCCGGCCGCGGCCGCGCCGGTCCTCGGCCAGCACACCGATGCGGTGGTCGCCGAATGGCTCGGCGCGTGACGAGCATGCTGGCGGGGCTGCTTGACCTCGCCGACGACGGCGGCGACGTGTTCACCGGGGCGGCCAACGGCCCGGCGGGCAAGCGGGCCTACGGCGGGCAACTGGCCGCCCAGGCGCTGGCCGCGGCCTGCCGCACCGTGGCGCCGGACCGGGTTCCCACCGCACTGCATGTGCAGTTCCTGCGTGGCGGGGACGCCGGTGAACCTGTGCGCTACGCCGTGGAGCGCACCCACGACGGTCGCACCTCCTCCTCGCGGCGAGTGCTGGGCCGCCAGGGCGAGCGGCTGGCGGTCAGCGCCACCGCGCTGTTCGCGGTGCCCGCGGCCGGACCGCAGCACGCCGAGCGGGTCGAAGCGGAGGACCCCGAAATGCTGCCCCGCACCGGCCCCGTCGGCCCGGCGCCGGCACTGCCGCCGGCGGAGGTCGACGTCCGTGTCCGGGACAGCCGCCGCGACGGCGGGTTCGTCCGCCGGATGTGGTGGCGGGTGACCGCGCCGCTGCCCGACGACCCGGTGCTGCACACCTGCGCGGCGGTGTACGTCACCGACATCTACGGAATCGACCCGGTGCTGGCCGAGCACGGCCACTCGATGACCGGCCGCAGCCACCACGCCGCCACCACCGACTCCTCGACCTGGTTCCACGCCCCGGTCCGCGCCGACGGCTGGAACCTGCTGGAGTCGCGCTCGCCGGCGGCCGGCCGGGGCCGCGGCGTGGTGACCGCCGGGCTCTACGACGCCGAAGGCCGCCGGGTGGCCACCGCCGTGCACGAGGGGCAGGCGGTCGACCGGGAACGCTAGGTCAGTGCTCGGCCACCTCGTGTTCGAGCAACTGCGCCAGCCGGGCCGCCGCGGCGGCCTTGCGGGTCGGCAGGTGCTGGGACGGGAACAGACCCTCGAACGGTTCGTACTCCTTGAGGGTGCGCCGGGCCACGGTCAGCTTGTGCACCTCGGTGGGGCCGTCGGCGATGGCCAGTGACTGCGCCGCCACCAGCATCTTGACGAACGGCATCTCGTCGGACACCCCGATCGAGCCGTGCAGTTGCATGGCCCGCATCACCACGTCGTGCAGCACCCCGGGCATGGCCACCTTCACCGCGGCGATGTCGCGGCGCACCTTCTGGTAGTCGTGGTAGCGGTCGATCTTCCACGCGGTGCGCAACACCAGCAGGCGGAACTGCTCGATCTGGATCCAGCTGTCGGCGATCTTCTCGCTCGTCATCTGGAAGTCCCCCAGCGGTCCGTGCCGGGTCTGCCTCGAGACCGCCCGCTCGCACATCATGTCGAAGGCCTTGCGCGCCAACGCGATCGTGCGCATCGCATGGTGCACCCGGCCTCCGCCCAGGCGGGTCTGGGCGATGGCGAAGGCCTGCCCCTCGCCACCGAGAACGTGATCGCCCGGCACCCGGACGTCGGTGTAGCGGACGTAGCCGTGCGAGGCGTGCGCAGAGGATTCCCCGCCTACCCCGACATTACGGACGATCTCGATGCCCGGGGTCTCGGCCGGCACGATGAACAGCGACATCTTCTGGTGGGTGCGGGCCTCGGGGTTGGTGACGGCCATGACGATGTAGAACGACGCGAAGCGGGCGTTGGAGGAGAACCATTTCTCGCCGTTGATAACCCAGTCCCCGTTTGCTGAGCCGTCGCGCACCGCTGTGGTGGTGAACAGCCCCGGATCCGATCCGCCCTGCGGCTCGGTCATCGAGTAGCACGACGAGATCTCCCCGTCCAGCAGCGGCTGCAGGTAGCGCTTCTTCTGATCCTCGGTGCCGAACAGGGCCAGGATCTCGGCGTTGCCCGAGTCGGGGGCCTGTGAGCCGAAAACCGCTGGGGCCCAGCGTGACCGGCCCACGATCTCGTTGAGCAGGGCCAGCTTGACCTGGCCGTAGCCCTGGCCGCCCAACTCCGGGCTCAGATGCGCCGCCCACAGGCCCTGGTCCTTGACCCGTCGCTGCAGCGGCCGCAGCACCCGCATCAGTTCGGGGTTCTTCTTGTCGTAGGGGTCCAGCGGCGCATGGTCGAGCGGTTCGAGGTCCTCGCGCATGAACTGCTCGACCCAGTCGAGCTTGCTCTGGTACTCCGGATCGGTCTCGAAATCCCACATAGTTGACGTCAATCCTCCGGTTTCAGGGCACCACGACTGCTCGTCCGGTCACCCGTCCATCATGCAGGTCCCGGTAGGCCCGGGCGGCGTCGTCCAGGGAGTACAGCGCGCGCTCGGTGGTCACCTGGCCGCCGGCCGCCAAGGCCAGCAGTTCGGCCAGTTCCGGCCGGCTGCCCCAGTAGGTGGTCGCGATGCTCACCTCGTAGGGCTGGGTGAAGAACCCCAGCGGGACCTGGCCGCCGCCGATGCCGACGATGGTGACGTCGGCCATGGTGCGGGCCACCGCCCGGGCCAGGTCGAGAGTGGCTGTGGCGCCGACGAAGTCGATCACGACGTCGGCCCCGCGTCCTCCGGTCAGCTCGCGCACCGCCGCGGCGGCGGAATCGCCGGACGGCACGGCGTGGTGCGCGCCGACCTTGCGCGCCAGGTCCAGCGCCTCGGGCCTGACGTCGACGGCGATCACCTGCGCGGCGGTGGTCGCCCGGGCGATCTGCACCGCGATGTGGCCCAGTCCGCCGACCCCGATCAGCACGCAGGTGGCCTCCGGGGTCAGCTTGGGCCAGGACCGGCGGATCGCGTGATACGGCGTCAGGCCGGCGTCGGTCAGCGGTGCGGCAGCCACCGGGTCCAGACCCTCGGGCAGCGCCAGCAGGTGCCGCTGATGCGGCACCAGCAGATAGTCGGCCATCCCGCCGTCGGCGCCCAGACCGCCGCCGCCGATCAGCGACGGCCGTTCGCAGTAGTTCTCCACGCCGACCGCGCAGCGCGCGCACAACCCGCACCCCCAGGCCCCGTACACCGCCACCGGGTCGCCCTCGCCGAGGCCCTCGACCCCGCTGCCGAACGAGTGCACCCAGCCGGCGCTCTCGTGTCCCAGCGTCATCGGCATCTGCCAGACCGCCGAGGCGTCCAGTTCGTAGAGCACGTGCAGATCCGAATGGCACGCGCCGGCGCCGCCGACCTTGACCACCACCTCGCCGGGACCCGGCCTCGGGTCGGGCACCTCCATGAGTTCGGGCTCCCGCCCGAAACCGACCATCCGCAATGCCCGCACGCCCGCTCCTCTCGGTGCCTCGATTAGATCCCCGTTACCCGGGTCCGCGGCGGCTAATGCGGCATGCTGTGAGCCGTGTTGCTGCTCAGCCGCGTGATCGGCCGGCGCGTGCTGACTCACGACGGCCGGATCGCCGGCCGGCTGACCGACCTGACCGTGCGCCTCGACGGCGACACCGCCCCGCGGCAGGTGCGACGAGTGGTGCTGCGGCTGCCCGGCGGGCGGGCGGCGCTGCTGGACTGGGATGCGGTCGGCCGCTTCCACGCCGGGCGGGTGGTCCTGGCCGCCGGCGACGAACCGGCCGGCTTCGCCCCGGCGGACCTGGGAGCCGCCCTGCAGCCCGACGAGATCCTGCTCGGACGCGACGTGCTGGACACCCAGATCGTCGATGTCGTCGGCCAGCGCCTGGCCCGGGTCGCCGACGTCGTCCTGGGCCGGTCCGGCGGCCGGCTCGAGGTGCTGGGGGTCGAGGTCGGATTCGGCGGCGTGCTGCGCCGGCTGGGCCTGCGCCGCATGGGCGCGGGGGAGGACATCGTCGCGTGGACGGATCTGCACCTGACCTCCGAACGCGGCCACCGGGTGCAGCTGTCCACACCCCGGTCGGCAGTGCACCGACTCGATCCGCGCTCGCTGGCGGCCCTGGTGAGCCGGGTGGACGCCGACGCGGCCACCGAGATCCTCGCCGCCAAGGAACCCGCGGCGGCCGCCGACGCGGTGCGGGCGGTCCACCCCGACGTCGGCGCGCGGATGCTGTGGGCGATGCCCAGACAGCTGGCGGCGCGCATCGTCGAGGCCATGCCGGCCGATCAGGCCACCCGGTGGCGGGAGCGGCTGGCGCACCGTCCGGTGTGGGGCGGGCGCCGTTTCCTGAGATCGGGCGTGTGGCCGCGCCGCCGCCACCTGATCCGCGGGCGGCGCGGATGAGGTCCGTCGGCCGCACCCGCGCCCGCTGGGCGGCGCTGCTGGCCGTCCTCGGTCCGGGCCTGCTGGCCGGCCTGTCCGACGACGACCCCGCCGGCATCACCACCTACTCGGTGCTGGGCGCCGACCACGGCTACCAGCTGCTGTGGGTGCTGCTGCTGTCCACGATCGCGCTGGTGGTGTTCCACGGGCTGGCCGCCCGGATGGGGGTGGTCACCGGCCAGGGCCTGATCGGTCTGGTGCGCCAGCGCTACGGGGTGAGGATCGGCGGTGCGGTGCTGGCCGCGCTGGTCGTCGCCAACATCGGTACGACATGCGCCGAATTCGCCGGCATCGCAGCGGGTTTCGAACTTTTCGGGGTGAGCCGCTACATCAGCGTCCCGGTGGCGGCGGTGTCGGTGTCGCTGCTGGTGCTGCGGGGCAGCTTCCACCGCGTCGAGCGCCTGCTGCTGTTGTTGTCGACGGTGTTCCTGGCCTACATCGCCTCGGGCTTCATGGCCCGCCCGGACTGGGGTGCGGCGCTGCACGGCACCTTCGTGCCGACCATGCCGATGACCGGTGCGGCCGTCGCCATCGTCACCGCCACCCTGGGCACGACGCTGGCGCCGTGGGGACTGTCGTTCATGCAGTCCTACGCGGTGGACAAGAAGCTGCGCACCGAGGACCTTCCGCTGGAACGCATCGACGTCATCACCGGGGCCGTGCTCACCGGGGTGATCGGCTTCTTCGTTGTGGTGGCTTGCGCGGCGACCCTGCACCGCGACGGCCGCAGCATCACCGACGCCGCCGACGCCGCGGTGGCGCTGCAACCGCTGGCCGGCGAGGCGGCCTCCCGGCTGTTCGCCGTCGGGTTGATCGGGGCGTCCATCCTGGCGGCGTCGATCCTGCCGCTGTCCACCGCGTACTCGGTGTGCGAGTACGCCGGGGTCGAGGCGGCGATCGACGATCCCTACCGCGAGGCCCGGACGTTCTATCTCACCTACGCCGTGATCACGATGATCGGCACCGCGCTGGTGCTGACGCCGGATGCCCCGCTGGTGACGATCCTGGTCGGCACCCAGGTGCTCAACGCCGTGCTGCTGGTGCCGCTGCTGCTGGCGATGGTGGGGCTGGGCAGGGACCGGGATCTGATGGGCGACTTCGCGATCGGCCGGGCGGGCAGCGTGGTCTACGGGGTGACCACCGCGGCGGTGGTGGTGTGCGTGATCACCCTGGGTGTGACCGAACTGCTCGGATAGCGTGGCGAGGATGTCCCAGGAGGTTCGGCCCGCCCGCCGGGCGGACGTCGCCGCGCTGGCGCACACGTTGGCCCGGGCCTTCCACCACGACCCGGTGTTCTGCTGGCTGCAACCCGACGCGGCGAGGCGGGCGGCTGCGTTGCCCGTCTTCTTCGCGACGATGGCCCGGCACCACTTCCTGTCCGGCGGCGGCCTGGAGCTGGCGACGGCGGGGGCCGGGGTGGGCGCGGCGGCGATGTGGGACCCACCGGGGCGCTGGATGCTGAGCCCGCGCGAGCAGCTCACGACGGCACCGGCGCTGATCCGGGTTTTCCGCGGAAGGCTGGGTGCGGCAAGGGCATTGGGCGAGGAGATGAAGGCCAATCATCCCGAGGAGCCGCACTGGTATCTGGCGATGATCGGCAGTGACCCGCGGGTGCGCGGTTCGGGTTGTGGCGCCGCGCTGATGCGCTCGAGACTGGACCGCTGCGACGCCGAGGGTGCGCCGGCCTACCTGGAGTCCAGCAACCCCGACAACCTGCCGTACTACCTGCGTTTCGGATTCGAGGTGACCGGCGAGATCACCGTGCCAGGCGGCGCCCCGCCGATGTGGTGCATGTGGCGGCAGCCACGGTAGTTCTGGGGTGGCGGCAGCCACGGTGGCCACCGCCCGGGCCCGGGGACCACATGCAATTTCGCCCACCTCGGAGCGACAAATCCCCGGAACGGCAGCCTGAAGGCGAGGTTGTCGTTCCAAGTTGGGCAGAAAACGTCGGCAGACCCGGCCCCCAGCGACATCTCCCAACCGCTCCGGACTTGCCGCAGAACGTCCCTCCTGACCAACCCAACCACTCTCGTCACACCCGCATCGAAGTTTGCTGGTATCGCAAATTTGCGATTAGACAGATCCCCCCGGCATACCTAACATCGTGCGAACGCCGCTCACGGGGAGCGGCACAGGGAGGGGTCCCACGAATGGTTCTGAACGTCAACGCAGCAACGATCAGCGCCTCCGCTGCCACCGAGGGCGCGGTCAGCGCGGAACTCGCCGCGGGCACCGCGGCTGCCGCAGCGGCCCTGATCACCGTCATGCCGATGGGCCTCGACCTGGATTCGATCGAGTTCGCCGCCGCACTGAACGCCGCCGGCGCCGCCTGCATCGGGACCGCGGGCGAGCACCTCGCGAACCGCGGCATGTTCTCCGGCTCGCAGGACCTGGCGGCCGCGACCTACGCCGTAACCGATGCGATCCACAACGCCGCACTCGCCATCTAGCGGGCCGTTCCGATGCCAGATCCCGCTTGGCCGTCGTCACCACCCGAAGCCAACTATCTCCGCCTGGTGGGTACGGGTGCCGCCGGAACCGCCACCACGCTGGCCAGTGCCGCCGCCTGGCAGGCACTGATGGTCGGCACCGAGATGGCATTCTCGGTCTCCACGCTCAACACCGCGACGACAGCGCTGAACTTCGAGGGCGTGGGCGGCGCTTCCTCTGCGGCCACTGCCGCAGGCCTGAACGGCGCCCTCCAGCTACTGGCGGGCTGGATGCAGGAGAAACCCCCGATTGTCGCGAGTGCGGTGTCGGCCTACCAGACCGCCGTGTCGACCATGATTCCCGCGGCGGTTTCGCTGGCCAACCGCGCCGAACAGACCGCCGACGTCGCGATGAACCCACTGGTGCTGGGGGCGTTGACTCCGGCAATCGTCGCCCTCGACCTCGAGTATTTCGGAGAGCACTGGCCGCACAATGCCTCAGCCGGCGCGGCCTACGGATCAGCTCTCACAGCACTTCTGCCTGCGCTGGCGGTGCCACCGCCCCTCGCGCCCCCAGGGGCCTCTGCGGCCGCTCCCGCGGCGGCCGCGTCCGCGGTGGCCGCGTCCGCGGCGCAAACGGCGGCGGGTGAGGCGATGAAGCAGACGAGTCAGACCGCCAGCTTGGCCGACGACGCCGCCGCACCCGCCGAGCAGACGGCGCAGCGGCTGATTTCCTCGTTGGCGCAACCCCTTCAATCGGTGACGCAGCCGTTGACCGGCATGTTCCAGGCACCCCTGCAGGGTTTCCAGGGCCTGGCGGGCCTGCCTCAAGCACTGTTGGGCCAGCTGCCCGGGGATGCGCTCTCCGGCGAAGCCGCGTCAGCGACAGCGATGCTGGCCGCCCCGGGCTCGGTCGCCACCGCAGGCGCCGCAGCCGGCGGCGGACTCGGAGCGCCGGGAGTCGGAGTCGGTGGCACCGGCGGGGTCGTGGGGGCAGGCGCGGCTCCCGCCGCCGCCGCGACCAGCTACACCCGCCCGAACAGCAGCTTCAGCCCGGAGGGCAGCGGCCGTCCGGTCGGCCTTAAGGCCGGTCTGCTCGGCGCCACCGAGATGCGGGGACCGAACGTCACCGCGGGCGGAGCACCCATTCCGGTGTCGCCGGCTCAGAACGGCTTGCTCGGCCGGGGCAAAGACGAAACCCGTAGGGATGATCCGGCGCACGCTCGCATCGTCCTGGCCGGTGAACGCGAGACCGAAGATCGGGCCAGCTAATTCCATGACGGAGGGGGTCGTGTCTATTCACGTTTGCCACAGGGTGAAGTGACACCCCTGTTCGCGCATCCAATACTCGACAGGCCCCCTGCGATGGGGGCAACCAGCATCGACAATCAGCAAAGGAGCTATCAGTTGACTCTCGTCATCACACCCGAGGTGTTGCGCAGCACCCAACAAGCCATCGAGTCCGCACTGCAGCACGCGACGGCCATCGCCAATGACTACCTGGCCACCCATGAGGGCCTCGGTTCCGCAGTCTGGGGCGGCCAGGCCCAGCTGGCTTCGGTGAACACCGCCACCCAGATCAACCACGACCTCCAGCACGTCATCACCGGCGGCAGCCGCCTGGCGCACGGACTGAGCAAGGCCGCCGCCTTGATCGAGCAGCACGAGGCAGACGCCGCGCACAGCCTGACCAGTTTCGCCGCCACCGCCTGATCCCAACTTCGAAAGGTCCATTCATGTCGAGCAACATCACGTACCACCACGGCCTGGTCGCCGAGTTCGCCTCTGACGTCGGCAACCGGGCCGCCCAGCTGATGGAGATCCACGACGACATCCAGCAGCGCACCAACGCGATCGCCGAGTTCTTCCAGGGCGCGGCCGCCACCTCGTTCCACGAGGCACAGCTGCAGATGCTGCACGGTCTGCAGGCTGATCAATACCGTGAACCAGCACGGCCAGACCATTGCCAACGTCAATGAGGGCGCGCACTCCACCGACCTCAGCATGCGGAATCTGTTCTAAGTATCAAGACAGATGGTGGGGCGCCCGGCCGAAATCCACGTTGCGCCCCACCATCTTCGCCCGGGGGAAATGATGTTAACGACAACTCTCGATGGCCTGTGGGTGCTGCAGGTGCTGACCGGGATAGAGGTGTTGGCGCCCGAACTCGGGCTTCGTCCGCACCTGCCCAGCATCGAAACAAAACAGATGGCACTTGCCCACCCCGTTGCCGGTGAACTGCGGGCTGCAGGAGCCATCGGCGAGGACGGCGCTGTCGACGAGACCATTGTCGAGTGGCTGACCGTTCTGGGCCGCCGCGACATCGCCCTGCTGCTCCACGCGCAGACCCCTGCGACCGGCAACGCACCCGAGCGGGTTTCACTGGCCCGATTCGCGCAATGGTGGGTCATTTTGGAACGCAGCGGAATCCACGTGCGCCTGGCTGGAGCCGGCACTGCGACCTGTGAGCAGTCAGCCAGCCTGCTGATCAACTCGCAAATCGAAAGATTCTGTGGCCGGATGCCGCCCGCCGAGATGAAACCGGTGACTCTCAGCGCCACCGAACTGATAGCCGCGGCTCGCGACACCGCCGACATGCGAACCTTCCTCGCCGCCAGTGGCCTCGACGCCGACCAGGCATCGGTCCTAGCGGTGGCAGCCGATTGCGAGTCCTCAGCGCAGGCGTCCATCGTCGCAATCCAGTCCGGCCTTACCAGCGGTCCGGCGCGGTCCCATGTCGAGCCCGGAGCAGTGACGATCATCGACACGCCGCGGGGCCGGCTGGTGACCGAGCACGTCAAGCGCGACGGGAAGGTCTGGATGATCGCCAGTCCCGGGACGCGCGCCAATATCGCATCCGCCGTCCTGGCCATGATGCGCAGCCTGCCTGCCCTGGAGCAGTGGCATTCCTACCGGAAGGTCGTCTAATGACGAGTTCATGGAAAGCAAAGGGTTATCCCACACAGCAACCGCGGATCGCAGTCCGCAGGGAAGCGGCTCCCATGCCTGTCGACCGCAATCCGCCCGAGTCCGTCTCCGGGACCCTGCGGATCTCAGACATGGTGACCCCGAACAAGATTCCGCCATCCTCGGGATGGCGGAAGCTGATGTACACCATCTCGCTCAGGAACATCAATCCCGGTGAGTCCTCAGCCGAGCGGCACCACCGTGAACTTCGCGGTCGTATCCGCCGGCACATCCGCCGGCAGTACGTGATCGCCTTCGTCTCGGGAAAGGGCGGTGTTGGCAAGACGACCATGGCCGCTTGCGTCGGAAGCGTGTTCCGCGAGTGCCGTCCCGAGAACGTCGTCTCCGTCGATGCCGCCCCGGGTTTCGGCACGCTCGCCGGGCGGATCGACGAGACGCCCCCTGGTGACTATGCCGCCGTTCTGAACGACACCGACGTCCAGGGCTACGCCGATATCCGGGAACATCTGGGGCAGAACAGCGTCGGCCTCGACGTCCTTGCGGGGAATCGCGCGTCGGACCAGCCGAGGCCGCTGGCGCCCGCCATGTTCAACGGCGTGCTCTCGCGGTTGCGACGTACTCACAGCGTCATCCTCGTGGACACGTCCGACGATTTCGAACACCCGGTGATGCGAGCCGTCCTCGACTCCTGTGACACCCTGGTGTTCGTCTCGGGACTGACCGCCGACACTTCACTGCCCGTCACCCGTTCGATTGACCTGCTACGGGCGATGGGCTATCACGAACTCGTCTCGCGAAGCGTGGTCATCGTCAACGACAGCCGCAATTCCTACGACAAAGACGCAAGGGACTACCTCACCCAACGGTTCACTCAGTGCGGTGCGACAGTCGAGTTCATGCCCTACGACGCGCATCTGGCCCAGGGCGGCATCATCGACACCGCGAACGAGTTGCAGAAGAAGACGCGACTGCGACTGTTCGAGATCACGGCGGCCCTGGCTGACCGGTATGTGCCGGACGCCGAAAGGCTGCGCTGATGGCGACCGTCACGTTCCCGCCGCGCTGCGCCGTCGCCGTCATCTGCGGCGAGCACCTCATCTCCCAGGTCTATCCGGCCGCAGTACCAGTCGAGGTTTTCATCGACAGCATCATCGAGCTTCTCGACGAGGATCTGAAGCGCCGCGGTGCGGCGGCCCTGGACTCCGGTATCGCATACGAGTTGCAGAGGGCCAACGGGACGCGCCTGGATGCCACCAAGACCCTTGACGAACTGGGTGTCGAAGACGGGACGACGCTCGTTCTCGCTCCGTCGGATCCGGGAGAGTCGTTCGAGCCCCAGTACGAGGCGTTGTCGACTGCGCTCGCCCGGGTCGGCAAGCGGCTCTTCGCGCCGGTCACAGCGCATACCGCGGCGATGACGGCCCTGGCCATTCTGGGCATGGTGGTACTCACCATTCTCGGACTGGCCCTGCGCACCCGCGCGAACACCGACTCCTCGGCCACAGCCGCGGCGGTCCTCGGTGTCGGCGGGACTGTCGCAGTGGCTGCACTCCTCGCGCGGCGCTGGTGGCCCGATCGCCGGCAGCTGTCAAGTGCACTTGGCTGGTTGGCGGCGCCGCCGCTGGCCGGGGGTGTTTCAGCGGCTGCCCCCGGAGACCTCGGTGCCGCGCATCTTTTCATCGCTGCGTTGGCGATGGCCGTTCTGGCCTGCGGCCTGGTGGCGGTGAGCGGTCGCCACGTCACCGGAGCCGCCACCCTCGTGACGCTGTGCGCAGTGGGCGGACTGGTCTGCGCGGCCCGAATGTGGCAGCCGATTTCAGCGCAGCCTCTCGGAATGTGCACATTGATCGGACTGCTGTTGGTGATCACCGCGGGTCCGACGTTCGCGCTGTGGGTGGCCCGCATTCGCCCCCCGCACTTCGGGTCCATCACCGGCCGGGATCTGTTCCGGCGCGCTGACGGAATGCCGGTGGATGCGGTCGCACCGGTGGAGGAGGACGCCGATATCGAGACCGGCGTGGACGTCACCCCACGGGGTGCTCTGATCGCCGAGGCGGCCCGGCGCGCGAACAGTGCGCTGACCGGCATCTGCGTGGGCGCGGCCCTCCTGCTGCCGGTTGCCGTATGGGCCACTCTGATGCCTGGTCAGCCGCGCGGCACCGGGGCGGCCGTGATCGCGTCGCTGTTCATCGTGATCTTCGTCAGCCGCGGGCGGGCGTTCGCCGATCGCCGCCAGGCGGTGGCGTTGGTCTGCGGCGCTTCAGCCGCCTTCTGCGCCGGGGTCGCCCGCTACGTCCTGGCAGCTCCGGCCGACGCCGCCGCGCCCCTGTTGGTGGGCATCCTGCTGCTTGCCGGATTCGCCGGGGCGGCTCTGGCCGCGGCGGTGCTGGTCCCTGTCACACGGTTCACTCCGCTGGTCCGGATGGGTGCCGAGTGGCTGGAGTTGACGGCCATTGCGATCGCCTTGCCGCTGGCCGCGTGGGTCGGCGGTCTGTTCGCCTGGGTACGGATGCGATGAGACTCGGGGGAGCCGCGCGGGTCCTTGCGGCGGCAATGGTGGTTTTGCAGACCTCAACGCTGTCCAACGCATCGGCCGCGTGGGCCACGGAACCTCCCTCTGTCGACCCGGCAATGGTTCCCTCCGACGGCACGCCCGGACCGGATCAGGCCATGCGGCAGAGCAATGTCTGCGCTCGCACCATCGCCATCGCCGAACCGAATATCGGCATGCCCGCTCCGGGATTCGCCATGCTCAACGTCAGCAGGGCCTGGCAGCACTCAACGGGCCACGGCGTGACTGTGGCGATTATCGACACCGGGGTGAACCCGAGCCCGCGGCTTCCGGTGTTACCCGGGGGTGACTACATCACCGGTGGTGACGGCCTGACGGACTGTGACGCCCACGGAACGATCGTGGCATCCGTGATAAGTGCTGCCCCGCAGGGTGTTCCGATGCCACCACCCATGCCGCCCCGGCCGGCGTTTCCACGGCCGGACAGCGCGGAAGATGCATCGGGGCCGCCGACAGCCGTGGGTGACCAGAGCGGTCGCGATGTCCCCGAAGGTCCGCTACCGCCGGCCGAAGCACCGGACGGTGTGGCCGGTGTGGCGCCGCACGCGACGGTCATCTCGATCCGGCAGTCCTCGCGCGCCTACGAACCCGAGGACCCGGGCGTCGGCGATATCGAGGCGCGCCGGAAAGCCGGCACGGTCGCGACACTTGCCAGGGCGATCGTGCATGCGGCGAATCTCGGCGCCAAGGTAATCAATGTCAGCGTCACGGCATGTGTCTCGGCCGCCGACCCCCTCGACCAGCGTTCGATCGGCGCGGCGGTGTGGTACGCAGCGAGAGTCAAGGACGCTGTGATCGTTGCGGCGGCCGGCAACGAAGGAGAGGACGGGTGCGCTCGGAATCCCGTGTTCGATCCGCTCGACCCCGACGATCCCCGTGACTGGAGCCACGTCAAAACGGTCTCGTCGCCGTCCTGGTTCTCCGACTACGTGCTCTCGGTCGGAGCGGTCGAAACCACCGGCGCACCGCTGACTAAGAGTCTGGCCGGGCCGTGGGTCGGGGTGGCGGCCCCAGGTGTGGAGATCGTGGGTCTCTCCCCGGAGACCGGTGGTCCAGTGAACGCGTATCCGCCGGTTCGCGCAGGCGAGAGAGCCGTCCCATTCTGGGGCACCAGCTTTTCGGCCGCGTACGTCAGCGGGGTCGCTGCGCTGGTGCGGGCCAAGTACCCGGAGCTCTCCGCGCATCAGGTGACCAACCGGATACTGCAGACGGCGCATAACCCGCCTCGCGGCGTGGACAACCAGGTTGGTTACGGAGTGGTCGATCCCGTTGCCGCTCTCACTTTCGATGTCCCCCCAGGCGACCGGGTTGCTTCCGAGTCCCAGACCCGGGTTCTGACACCACCCCCGGCCCAGCGGCCACCCGACCACCGGGCTCGCACCTTCGCGGTCGTCTTCGCCATCGGCGTCGTGGCCTTGATTCTCCTGAACGGTCTCGTCGCCCGATCCAGGAGGGCACGTTGAGAGACCTCACCAACATGGCCATGCTCACCGGGGTCTTCGTCTCGGCGCTGACGGGCTGGGCGGCAGCAGGGTACGTCGGCGCCGCCCTGGGTACCGCGCTCGGGGTGTTGCTTCTGGTGTTGCCCTGGCACGGCCAGCCCCTGTGGTCGTGGCTCGACCTCTATCTGCGCCGGAACCGGCCGCTTACCCTGGGGGACCCGGTTTCGGTCGTCAATGACCGGTCCGGGGGCGGCGTACGCTACCAGGACGGAATCGCCGCTGTCGCTATTCACATCCTCGGAAAATCCTATTCACCAACGTATTTCACCGGAACCGTGGTCAGCGAGACCGCCGACATACTCCCCGTCAACGATTTGCTGTCGCTGATGCGCCAAAGTCTGGGGCTGACCCTCGACTCGATATCAGTCATCAGTTCCGGATCCCGTCGCTGTGGCGCCGGCGATTACCCACGGGTCTACGACACGCTGATCGGGACCCCGCCCTATGCGGGACAACGAGAGACCTGGCTGATCATCCGGATCCGCGCCCGGGAGAACGGAGAAGCGCTGCGCTGGCGGTCCACCGTCGGCACGGCCGCCCTTGCCGCGGCCCAACGCATCGCGATGACGCTTCGTTGCAAGGGGGTGCGGGCACGGGTCGCCACCGCCACCGACATCGCCGAGTTGGACCGGCGGTTGGGTCTCGCCGCGCTCGAACCCGGCAATCGCCGGTGGCACAGCGGCCGCGGGGAGGTCGGCTGGCAGACCACCTATGCATATCGGCCGGCCGACATCTCCACCGAGACACTGGCGCAGGCCTGGTCGCTGAGAGTCGACGCAGTCGTTCAGAACCTGACACTGTTCCCGGACGGTGGTGCATCGGCGACTGTGACGGTAAGTACAGCCAAGCCGCCCACTGCTCCGCCTGCTGTCTGGTTGCAGAGCCTTCCCGGCGAGCAGGCGCCATCGGTCGCGGCCAACCTGTGCGGTCCCCGCCCGGTGTTGCGCGGCGCCGGGCGCGGACCGCTGAGCCATCCCGTGGTCATGCCGGTCGGTCCCTCCGGTGTTCTTATCGGAAAGACCGGGAACGGCGACCGGCTCCTGATCCCGCTCACAGATCTCGATGAGCAGACCCGTGTCCACATCGCAGCCGACGATTCGATCGCGAAGCGGATCGTCATCCGGACGGCTGCGGCGGGAGAGCGGATCACGGTCCATACGACCAACATCGCGCGCTGGGACAGCGTACGCATACCGAACGTCGCGGTGGTTGAACATCAGCGACCGGTGTCCGGCACCACCGTAAGCGTCATCGACGGAACGGTACGGCCGACGCCGAGACCGGGCACTGTCATCTCGGTCGGAGTCGCCGGACCCGCTGTGCATCCTGCCGCGGACGTCGTCATCGCCCAGACCGGACGCGACACCGTCGAGATCACCACCGGAGACCGGCGATACGCCGCCCGGCTGGAGTGTTTCCGGGCCGAGAACCGCTATGCGTCGGCGGAGCCTGCCGACCTTCACCCCGAGCCGGTGGTGGCGCACTGACGATGGCGGCCCCGGGGTCGGGCATCGCAGCCCGGCGGTTCTTCGATCAGGCGATGTCGGCCATGGACTCCGACCTCCTGGTCGCCCGAAGGCTGTTCCGCGACGCAACGGAGACCGATTCCACGATGGCCGACGCCTGGCTCGGCCGGGTTGCGACCGGCGACGGGAACTTGTCGACGCTGGAGCAGTTGCACACCTTCGGGCCCCGGATGCACCGGGAGTCGAACCGCCTCGGGGTCCCACTGTCTGCGGTCGTGAAGGCCGGCCCCTATCTGTCGATCACCGTGACCGAGGCGTCCCATGCCGGAATCGCTTTGGCCAGTGCGCTCGTGGACGATCGGCAGTTCGAGAGAGCCGAGGGAGTGCTGAACGATCCGGGTCTTCTGGATGGTGCGGAGATCCACCAGTGGCGACAGCACGTTTGGGCTTATCTGATGTTCGCGACACAGCGCTGGCCGGACGTCATAGCCGAGGCTGCCCGGGTGCTGCCGCCGCAGGCGCTGATCATGCCGCCGGTCGCCGCTGCCACCAACACGCTGGCCGGACATGCTGCTGCGCATCTGGGGCAGGCCCGGGTCGCCCTCGACTGGGCCGACCGGGTGGAGCTTCGGTCGGAACCGACCGTCCCGACCGCCATCCGCCGCGATCTGGCAGCGACGACCGCGACTGCCGTCAACCCGACTGAATTCCCACTGATCGCTGCTGATCTGGCCTACGTGCGAGGCATGGCGCACCGGCAGCTCGGGGACCAGGAGCAGGCCCATGTGTGGCTCTCGAAAGCCACCATCAACGGCGCTCTCATCGAACCGGCGAAACAGGCACTTGCCGACCAGCGGTTGCAGCTCGTCGTCACTGACGAGGATGCGATCAACTCCCGCACGAACAAATGGGATGTCACAACGGAACTGACCGGCGATGCGCGCGCCGAGGTGGACAATAAGGAGCGCCGTTCCGAGCTACTCGCCGAAGGGCGCGAGCTCCTCGACAGACAAGTGGGACTGGCGGAGGTCAAGCGGGCGGTCGCGGAGATCGAGGACCAGATCGAAGTCCGTGCTCTTCGTTTGGCGCACGGCCTTCCGGTGACCAATCAGACGAATCATTTCCTGCTCGTAGGGCCGCCCGGCACCGGAAAGACCACGACGGCCGAGGCGCTCGGCAAGATCTACGCCGGACTTGGGATCGTCCGGAATCCCGAGATCGTGGAGGTCAGAAGGTCGGATTTCTGTGGGGAGTACATCGGTGCCTCGGGACCGAAAACCAACGAGCTGATTGATCGTTCGCTCGGACGGATACTGTTCTTCGACGAGTTCTACTCCCTGGTCGAACGCCACCACGACGGCCGGCCCGACATGATCGGGATGGAGGCCGTCAATCAGCTACTGGTCGCCCTCGAGACGCACCGTTTCGACTTCGTCTTCATCGGCGCAGGATATGAGCGGGAGGTCGATGAGTTCCTCGAGGTTAATCCGGGCCTTGCGGGCCGGTTCAATCGCAAACTCCGTTTCGAGTCCTACAGTCCGGGTGAACTCGTCGAAATCGCGGCGCGGTACGGCGCTCCGCGTGCCACGGTTCTGGATCCACCTGCCCGTGATGCGCTGAACGCCGCGTGCCGGAAGCTGCGCGCCCACCTGAGCGCCGATGGTACCCATGGCATCGACCTCATGCAGAACGGCCGGTTCGCGCGCAATATCGTGGAACGTGCTGAGCGGCTGCGCGATTCGCGCGTCGCAGCCCGGAACAGGATCGAGCACGGATCGGTGACGGTTACCGATCTGGAGACGTTACGGACTCAGGACGTCCTGGCGGCGGTCGCCGATGCCTGCGCAGAGAAGCACATCGTCATCGAACTGTAGGTCGCGCTCAGCCCGACTGCACCCGGCTGAACCGCTCGAGCTGGATCGGCGGCCCGTCCACCGACGGCGGCGGCATCACCAGGGTCACCCCGTCGATCACCCGCAGCACGTTGTGGGTCTGGCGGTCGAAGTTGAGCGTGCCGTGCTG
>NZ_JBJTJF010000146.1:0-10225 GCF_046095365.1 Mycobacterium sp. | reverse complement strand
CCCGGCGCTGAGCATGCCTCAGCAGTTCCCCCCCCCCCCCGCGAGCGTGGGAGCCGAGCGTCAGACCGCGGCCACCCCGCTCAACGGCGCCCCCGAGCTCGTCGGGGCACCGGCGCCCAACACCCTCCCGGTCTCGCCGATCCAGGTCGCCCCCGGCGTGCGGCCCGCCCCGGCCGCCCCGGCGCTCCCGGCCGCCCCGGCGCTCCCGGGCCAGACCCTGGTCCCGCTGCTCAACGGACTGGGCGTGCCGGCCAACCTGGTCAACCTCGCCCCCGCCGGACTGCCGTTCCTGCCGGGCGCCCCGGTGACCGCGCCGCAGCCGGTCATGCCGGCCGCACCACTGGGGACGGCCGCCCCGGTCAACAGCATCCCGCTGCTCAACGCCCTGCCCTGACCATCGAGCCACCGAACCACCGAACCACCGACGAGGGAGCGTGCTGTGCAGACCATCGCCAAGCTGGCCACCGGCCTGATGAGCCTCGCCCTGACCGTGGCCGCCGGCCCGGTCGCGGCGGCCGACCCCACCATCCCGCTGGATCCGGGCCAGCTGCCCGGGCTGGAGGCGATGACCAGCCTCGGCCCGGTGGTCCAGCAGGCGGCGGCCCATCCGGGCTCGGCACAGGAGCTGCTGCTGGCAGCGGCCTCGCAGCTGGCCGGCAACGCCGCCACCCCCGAGGGCTCGCTCGCGCTGGCTCAGGCGGTCACCAGGTTCGTGCAGGAGGGCGGCGCGGCCGGGCCGTCGCTGAGCCCGCCGTCGGCGGCGGTCGCCCAGCAGGCCGCCACCCTCGACCACGGCACGGCACCGCTGCTTACCCCCGGTCCGGGCAACGGTCCGATGCCGCTGGACCAGCACGTGCCCGCGCCGGGGGCGGCGCCGGGAACCGAGGCGCACCTGCCGGCCGGGGTCGACCCCGCGCACGCCGCGGGGCCGGTCGCGGCGGCCATGCCCGAGGTGCCGACCATGGTGGCCGCCCCGCCGCCGGCTCCGGCTCCGGCACCGGCGGCGCTGGCCGGACCGGCTCCGGCACCCGCCCCCGCGGCGATGCCCTACGACCCGGGTGCCCCGCCGACCCAGGACTTCATGTATCCGTCGATCAGCAACGGCTGCCTGAAGGACGGCGGCAACGTCATCGCCACCGCGATCGCGGTGGCCGGGCCGGCCAAGATCCCGGCACCGGGCCCCGCCGCCGGCCAGATGGCCTACGTGTTCACCGCCGTGGGCACCCCGGCTCCGGCCGCAGAACAGAAACTCCCGCTCAACGTGACCTGGGTGAACCTGAGCACCGGGCGCTCCGGCACCGCCACGCTCAAGCCCAACCCGGCGATCAACCCGCAGGGCCCGACCACGCTGACGGCCATCGTGGACACCGGGCCGGGCAGCGTCATGTCGACGATCTTCGGCCAGGTGACAACGCTGGACAAGCAGTGCACCTTCATGCCGACGATCGGCTCCTCGGTCGTCCCGTAACCGGGCTGCCCCGCCCCTGGGGCCACGGGTCTAGGCTGGTGTCGCAATGGCACTGCTCGATCCGCTCGACTCGCTGATGCTCACGGCTGAGTTCGTTTCCAGCCCAATGCATGTCGCCGCTCTGATGGTCCTCAGCCCGCCGCCAGGCGAGGATCCGAAGGACTACGTCAAGCAGCTCTATGAACAGACGCTGACCGCCGCGGTCGACGTGGACCCGAGACTGCGGCGGGTCGTGCACAGCGGGATCGACACCGGATTCATGTGGGTGTGGCGCGACGCGGACAACGTCGACATCCGGCACCACTGCCAGCGCCGCACCCTGCCCCGCGGCAGCGGCCCGGACGACCTGTGGCGGATGGTCTCCGATCTGCACGCGCTGCGCCTGGCCCGCTCCGAGCCGCTGTGGATGGCCTACCTGATCGACGGCCTTCCCGACGGCCGGTTCGCCTTCTACATCAAGGTGCACCACATCGTCGTCGACGGCGTGGCCGGCCTGAAGATGATCACCGACTCGCTCAGCCCCGATCCGGACCTGCGCGCCATGCCGCCCTTCTATGCCACCAAAGAACAGCAGGCCCGCTCGCCCCGGCCGGCCGGGCCGCGGCCCCCGGCTCTGATCTCAGCGCTGCGCGGGGTGGTGGCGACCGCCTCCGCCGGGGTTGAACTGACCGGCAAGGTGCTGCACGCCCAGCTGGCGGGAGCGCTGGGAAGCCTGCTCACCCGAAGCATCGTCACCCCGTTCCGCGCGCCGAGGACCCGCTTCAACGCCAAGCTCGGCACCTACCGGGCGGTCGCCGGGACAAGCCTGGAGCGGGCCAGGGTTCAGGCGATCCGGGAAGCCGCCGGCGTCACGGGCAACGACGTGGTGATGACCGTCATCTCCGCGGCGCTGCGGCACTGGCTGGCCGAGCGCGGCGAGTTACCCGACCGTTCGCTGGTGGCGCTCTGCCCGGTCACGGTCCGCCCGGCCGGCTCGGTGGCCGCCGACAGCCACGGGAACCAGTTCGGCATGGGAATGTGCCCGCTGGGCACCGACCTGGCCGACGACGCCCAGCGGTTGGACCTGGTGCACAACGCCATGGTGAACGTCAAAAAGCAGGTGGCCGAAGAGGGCCCGGGGGCGATGCTGGTGGCGCTGGGTCCGGCGATCGGGCCGACCATCCTGCTGCCGCTGCTGCCGTTCGACACCAAGGTCCCCCCGAGCTTCAACATCCCGATCTCCAATGTGCCCGGACCGCGGGAAACCCTGTACTTCAACGGTTCTCGTGTCGACGAGCTCTATCCCGTCTCCACCATCTGGGACGGCATCGGCCTGAACGCGACGGTGTGCTCCTACGCCGACCGGATCAGCGTCGGCTACGTCGCCGACCGCGACCTGACCCCCGACCTCGAGACCCTGATCCCGTTCACCGAGCGGGCACTCGACGACCTCGAGGCCGCCGTACTGCGTCCGGCCTAGTAGGCCATGAACAGGATGTGCTCCCGTTCGTAGTGCATGCCGGGGTGGGCCTCGGCCAGGTGGGCCTGAGCCAACTCGACCAGTTCGTCTTCGTCCTTGCCGCGGATGGCCTCACCGCACGGACAGTTGAGGTGGGTCTTCATCGTCATGCCTTCTTCTCCTGCCCTGATGGCTCAGGCCTTCGCTATCCCGATTGCTCAGGCCTTCGCCTTCGCAGCTGACTTCATTTCCTTCTTGTATGACCGAACACGATCCAGCGAGCCTTTGTCCACCACGTCGGCGATAGACATGTGCGTCCCGGCTTTGCCGTAGTCGCCGGCGGCCGCCCGCCAGCCCTTCGGGGTCACCCCGTACTGCTTTCCCAGCAGTGCCAGGAAGATCCTGGCCTTCTGCTCGCCGAACCCGGGCAGTGCCTTGAGCCGGCGCAGCACCTCCGCGCCGTCGGGGTCACCCTGGTTCCACAGCGCGGCGGCGTCCCCCCCGTAGCCCTCGACGATCTCGCGGGCCAGTGCCTGGACCCGCTTGGCCATCGACCCCGGAAACCGATGCACCGCGGGGCTTTCCGCGCACAGCGCGGCGAACCGGTCCGGATCGCAATCGGCGACCAGACCGGGGTCGATCCCGCCGAGCCGATCGGCGATCTTGCGGGGACCCGCGAAGGCGACCTCCATCGCGATCTGCTGGTCGAGCAGCATCCCGACCAGCAGGGCGAACGGATCTTCTTCGAGAAGCTGGTCAGCTCCGGGCTCCTGGGCGAGGCAGAGCTTGCTCATGCCCCGATACTACGTCCGCTGCCGGCGCGGGCGGGCTGTGCCGGCTTCCATGTGGACGCGACAGCTCCGCGGTGCCCGCAATTAACCGGCAGGAAAGCAACCGGTGCTCTAACGTGGCGGCGACGACGACCGGCACACGCTGAGGAGCGCTATGAGGACAATCCGGGTACTGGCGGTGGCCACCGCGACCGTCGCCGGTTCCGCGGCTATCGCCGTGGGAGCCCCGGTCGATTCCGACGCGGCTTTCACGCCAAGCAAGCTTTCGAGCGCCAGGTACGAACTCACGGCGAAGGCCCGGGGGAACGGCCGGGCCGCGCCCCGCGCCCTGGCGTCGGGGAACGCCTCGGGTCGCGCCGGGAACTTCGTCGGCCTTTTCATCGGTAACGGCGCCGACGCCGCCCCGAACTGCCACGGACAAGCCTGCAACGGCGGCAACGGCGGCATTCTGTGGGGCAACGGCGGCAACGGCGCCAAGGGCGGCCACGGCGGCAACGCCGGACTGTGGGGCAACGGCGGCAACGGCGGCAACGTCGGCGGCAACGGCGGCAACGGCGGCTTCTTCTACGGCAACGGCGGTAACGGCGGCAACGGCGTGGCCGACCTCGTTGACGGCGGTAAGGGCGGCAACGCGGGCTTGTTCGTCGGCAACGGTGGTGCGGGCGGCAGAGGCGCGGACGCGGAGGACGGCGGCGAGATCATCCTGGAAGCCACCTACGGTGGGGACGGCGGCAACGGCGCCTTGCTGTTCGGGCAGGGCGGCAGGGGCGGTGACGGCGGGGAGAACACCTTCTTCGCCATTGGTCTCGCGTCCGGAGGCGACGGCGGGGTCGGTGGCAGGTCCGGCTTGTTCGGCCGCGGCGGCGCCGGTGGTGACGGCGGCTACTCGTTCACATTCGGAGAACTCGGATCGGAGGGCGGGGCGGTGGCCGGCTACGGCGGGGACGGCGGCCGCGGCCTGCTCTTCGGGGCCGGTGGCGCCGGCGGCAGCGCCGGGGATGCCGCGGTGGACTCCGACGACCCCGAACACGTCGCGGAGGGGGGCTATGGCGGCTGGGGCGGCGCCTCCATCTGGGGCCAGGGCGGGAAAGGCGGGAACGGCGGATACGGTTTCGGCTACAACCAGGCCGCTGCGTTCGGGGGCCCCGGGGGCACCGGCGGCAAGTCGAACTCAAACCGGGGCGGGGACGGCGGTGACGGGGGCGGAGGCGAAGCCGAGGACGGCACAGCCCTCGGGGCCTACGGCGGTGATGGCGGCGATGTCGTGGTCGGGACCGCTGGTTCCGGCGGCCAGGGCGGAGGCAGCACCAAGCCGGACGGCAGCACGATCGGCGGGAACGGAAGCGGCGACGGCGGTTTCGGCGGTCGGGGCCTTCTTTTCTCCCGCGGCGGCAACGGCGGCAACGGCGGCGATGCCGTCGGCGGTGGCGAGACCCCCACCTGGACCAACACCTACTTCGACCCCCCGGCGACGGTTAAGAACCCGGTGGGCGGCCGCGGCGGCGGGGCTGGATCCGGCGGTTTCCTGGGTCGCGGTGGTACCCCCGGCACCGACGGCACACCGGCGCCGGCGCCGGTGCCCAGTGCGGCGGCCCGGTTGGCAGCGGCGGCCAGAACACCGGTCAGGCCCGCGGCTACCGTCAGGTCCGCAGGCGTCGACGGCCCCCGTTCGCCGAAGGGTGCTGCCCGCCCCGGCCGGTCGCCGCGCGGCTGACCGCGCGACTCCCTACGCTGTCGGGAGCCGACCGCCGCCGACGGGAGTGATGTGCCGACCGACAACGAGAAGACGCCGCGCGGCGCCGAGTACGTCTCCGTGCAGGCCAGCCCCGAATTCCAGGATCTGCGCCGCCGCCTTCGCCGCTTCGTGTTCCCGGCGGCGGCCTTCTTCCTGATCTGGTACGCCGCCTATGTCCTGCTGGGCGCGTTCGCCCACGACTTCATGGCCACCAAGGTGTGGGGCAACATCAACGTCGGTCTGCTGCTCGGGCTGGGCCAGTTCCTCACCACCTTCGCGATCACCGGCCTCTACGTCCGATTCGCCAACCGCGAACTGGACCCGCGGGCCGCCGCGATCCGCGCCGAGATGCACTGGACCGAGCAGTGACCCCCCTCCTCCTGGAGACTCGCCTCCTCGCCGAGGGCACCCGGATCGGCAACCCGGCGGTCAACATCAGCATCTTCGCCGCCTTCGTCGTCATCACGCTGGTGATCGTCATCCGGGCCGGGCGCACCAACACCAACGCCACCGAGTTCTTCACCGCCGGCCACGCCTTCTCCGGCCCGCAGAACGGCGTCGCGATCGCCGGCGACTACCTGTCGGCGGCGAGTTTCCTCGGCATCGCCGGGGCTATCGCCGTCTACGGCTACGACGGGTTCCTCTACTCGATCGGGTTTCTGGTCGCGTGGCTGGTGGCGCTGCTGCTGGTGGCCGAATTGCTCAGGAACACCGGTAAATTCACCATGGCCGACGTGCTGAGCTTCCGGCTGCACCAGAAGCCGGTCCGGCTGGCCGCGGCCACCTCGACCATGACGGTGTCGCTGTTCTACCTGCTGGCGCAGATGGCCGGTGCGGGCGGCCTGGTGGCGCTGCTGCTCGACATCAACGGCCGGTTCGCGCAGTCCGTGGTGATCGCCGTCGTCGGCGTCCTGATGATCCTCTACGTGCTGATCGGGGGAATGAAGGGCACGACCTGGGTGCAGATCATCAAGGCCGTCCTGCTCATCGCCGGTGCGGCGATCATGAGCGCTCTGGTGCTGGCGAAGTTCGGGCTGAACTTCTCGGCGCTGCTTGGCAGGGCACAGGACATGGTGCACCAGGCCGCCACCAAGGGCGTCTCAGGCCGCGACGTGCTGGCCCCGGGCGCCAAGTACGGCGCAACGGCCGTCTCGAAGATCGACCTGCTCTCCCTGGGCCTTGCCCTGGTGCTCGGAACGGCCGGCCTACCGCATGTGCTGATGCGGTTCTACACCGTGCCGACCGCCAGGGAGGCCCGCCGCTCGGTGGTCTGGGCGATCGCACTGATCGGCGCCTTCTACCTGTTCACCCTGACCCTGGGCTACGGCGCGGCCGCTCTGGTCGGACCGGACACGATCCTCAAGGCGCCGGGCAAGGAGAACTCCGCGGCACCGCTGCTGGCGTTCCAACTCGGCGGGGTGATCCTGCTCGGCGTCATCTCGGCGGTGGCCTTCGCCACGATCCTGGCCGTGGTCGCCGGACTGACCATCACCGCGTCGGCCTCCTTCGCCCACGACGTGTACGCCAGCGTGATGAAGTCGCACAACGTGACCGAGGACGAGCAGGTCCGGGTCTCCCGGATCACCGCCGTCGTCCTGGGCGTCGCGGCGATCGGTCTTGGCATCCTGGCCAACGGGCAGAACGTGGCGTTCCTGGTGGCGCTGGCATTCGCCGTTGCGGCCTCGGCGAACCTGCCGACGATCCTGTATTCGCTGTACTGGCAACGGTTCAACACCCGCGGAGCGTTGTGGAGCATGTACGGCGGATTGATCAGCTGCCTCGTTCTGATCGTGCTGTCCCCCGCGGTGTCCGGCGCCAAGACGGCGATGCTGCCCGGCCTGGACTTCCACGTGTTCCCGCTGTCGAACCCCGGGATCGTGTCGATTCCGCTGGCGTTCCTGCTCGGCGTCGTGGGCACGCTCACCTCGCGCGACACCGGCGACCCGGTGCTCAACGCCGAGATGGAGGTGCGCTCACTGACCGGCGTGGGCGCCGAGAAGGCGACGCACCACTGAGTCCGATTGCCCCACGTAGGGCTGCCCGGGCTAGCCGCCACTCTTGCGGCGGAAGGTGCGGCGCTGCTCGGCCGGTCCGTGGGCGTGGGACTGCCTGGATCCGCCGTCGGTGTGGGCGGCATTGCCGGCCGCGTTGGCCTTCTTGCGCTCGAGTGCCTCGCGGAACTTGCGCTTGGTCTCGTCCTGGGGGTCGCTCTCCGATTCGGCCATGCTGGCAAGGTTATCCCGGCGGCATGCCGTAGAGGTGCGCGATCGGCAAGCGCAGCAGCACCCGCCGGTCGGCGACCATCGCCCGCCGGTAGTCGTCCCAGTCCGGATGCTCCCCGGCGATGCTGCGGTACAGCGTGATCAGCGACTCGACGGTCTCGTCGTCCGGTGCCGCGGCCGGCGGGCTGAGCACGGCGTCGCCCTCGGCGACCGCATACGACCACCCGTCGGGCGAGCTGACCAGCAGCGAGGCGCGCGGGTCGCGGCGCAGGTTGCGGGTCTTGGCCCGCGGCTCGGTGACCGACACCTCGACGGCCGGACCCCGGGGGTCGAAGTGGTAGCTGACGTTGGACAACTGCGGGCGTCCGTCCCGCTTGATGGTGGCCAGGACACCCAGCGCGTTGCCGGCGATCACGGCCAGCAGCTTGTCGTCGAAAACCTGACGCCTCACCCGACGAGCCTACTGCGGACGCGGGTAGGGTGGCGCGCGATGAACCGTCCCGCCAACGAGAAGGCCGATGCGGCCGCGCTCACCGGGGTGTCGGAAACCGCCCTGATGACCCTCAACGGCCGCGCCCGGCAGGCCGAGATGCCCGACGCCATCATCGACGACCCGATGGCCATCGCTCTGCGCGATTCGCTGGCGGTGGACTACGACAAGTTCGGACGGCGCGGCCAGGAGATGGCACTGCGCTCGCTGGCCGCCGACCGCTGCACCGTCGCGTATCTGCGCGGCCGGCCGCGGGCCACCGTCGTCGCGCTGGCGGAGGGGTTCCAGACCAGCTTCTGGCGCCTGGACGCCGCAGTGCCGGACCCGCAGTTCCGATGGGTGTCGGTCGACCTGCCGCCGGTGGTCGAGCTGAGGGAACGGCTACTGCCCCCCTCGCCGCGTATCACCAACCTGGCCCAGTCCGCCCTGGACTACAGCTGGATGGACCGCGTCGATGCCGGCGACGGGGTGTTCATCACCGCCGAGGGTCTGCTGATGTACCTGCAGCCCGACGAGGCGATGGATCTGATCCGCCAGTGCGCCAAGCGTTTTCCGGGCGGTCAGATGTTCTTCGACCTGCCGCCGACGATCATCAAGAAGGTCGCCCCCAAGGGCATCCGGGCGTCCAGGCACTACCGGGTGCCGCCGATGCCGTTCAGCCTGTCGATCAACCAGTTACGCGATCTGGTCGGCCGGGTTCCCGGGTTGCGGGCCGTGCACGACGTGCCGATGCCCGCCGGGCGCGGCTTCGTCTTCAAGACAGTCTTCCCGGCGTTCTGGCGGTTCGGGCCGACGAAGCCGTTCCGCGGCGTCTACGCCCTGCTCGAATTCGGCTGAGCGAACTCGGCGTCGAGATAGCGTCGCGCCTCGGCCCGGCCCAGTCCCAGCGCCCGCGCGGCCTGGGCATAGCTGTGTGCAGCAGCCGCCATCGCCGCGTCGGCGGGGTCGCGCCGCGCCACGAACGTGCCCAGCCGGCGACGGGTCTCGACGATTCCGGCAGCCTCCAGTTCCCGGTAGGCGCGGGCAACGGTGTTGACCGCCAGGCCCAGCTCGCCGGCCAGTTCGCGGACCGTGGGAAGTCGGGCGCCGGGCGCCAGCCGCCCGTCCCGGACGGCCTCGATCACCGCCAGGCGCAACTGCTCGAAGAACGGAACAGCCGAATCGGAGTCAATCCGCACCCACTGCACGGGCCTCAGTATCGCCGACAGCGGCTATCTTTGGGGGCGTGCGGATCGCGGTGCTCAGCGGGGCGGGGATCTCGGCGGAGAGCGGAGTTCCGACCTTTCGCGACGACGAGACCGGTCTGTGGTCGAAATACGACCCCTACGAGATCTCCAGCACCGACGGATGGCAGCGGCACCCGGAGCGGGTGTGGGCCTGGTACCTGTGGCGCCACCATCTGGTGCGCGAGGTCCAGCCCAATGCCGGCCACCGTGCGGTGGCGGCCTGGCAGGACTTCGCCGAGGTGACGGTGGTGACCCAGAACGTCGACGATCTGCACGAGCGCGCGGGTAGCCGCACTGTGCACCACCTGCACGGCAGTCTCGCCGAATTCTGGTGTGACACTTGCGGTTCGCGCTATCACGGTCCGCTTCCGGAGATGCCCGAACCTGTGCTGGAGAAGACCCCGCCGGCCTGCGAGTGCGGCGGGAGGATCAGGCCCGGGATCGTCTGGTTCGGCGAGGCCCTGCCCGACGAGCCGTGGCAGGCCGCCGTCGAAGCGGTGGCCACCGCGGATGTGGTGGTGGTCGTCGGCACCTCCGGCCTGGTCTACCCGGCCGCCGGCCTGCCCGACATCGCCCTGGCCCAGCGGACCGTGGTGATCGAGGTCAATCCCGAACCCACCCCGCTGTCCTCCTCGGCGACGCTCAGCGTCCGGGAGACCGCGGGCGCAGCGCTGCCGACCCTGCTGCAAAGGCTGCCCGAACTGCTCGACTAGGTGTCGTGACCTGACACGTTGTTGTCAGGCGGCGAGCCGGCTGATGGGTGGTCGTCCGCCGAGGGCGGAGTGGCCTCGTCGAGTGTTGTAGCGGTCAAGGAATCGGTCAAGACCGCGTTTGCGTTGGCTGTTGCTGCTCCAG
>NZ_JBJTJF010000145.1:0-7707 GCF_046095365.1 Mycobacterium sp. | reverse complement strand
CCGCGCCCGCGCCCGGCCCGCGTCCCGCGCGCCGCTGGCGCCAGACCGCCGGGCTGGTGCCGGCCGCTCTGCTCACCGGCGCCGGTCTTGCGCTGGCCGGACTCATGCTCTGGCAGCACGGGCAGGTCGCCGCGCAGCGCGACGAGGACCGCCGGTTCGTCGACGCCGCCCGCGACGGGGTGACGGCGTTGCTGTCGATCGACCACACCCGCGCCAGGGACGATGTGCAGCGCGTGCTGGATCTGTCGACCGGCAACTTCCACGACGACTTCCAGCGCAGCGCCGACGACTTCATCAAGACCGCCGTCGACTCCAAGGCCGTCACCAGTGGAACCGTCAACGCCGCGGCCCTGGACTCGGTCGACGGCGACCGCGCCGTCGTGCTGCTGGCGGCCACCTCCAAGGTCAGCAACGCCAACGGTGCGAACCAGGATCCCCGGCCGTTCCGGATGAGCGTGACCGTCACCCGCGACGGCGACACGTGCAAGATGTCCGACGTGGAGTTCGTGCCGTGAGCGTCAACGACGACCGGTCGCCGCAACCGGATGACGTCGCCGACGTCACAGACATAGACGTCACAGACATAGACGTCACTGACACTGATGTCGCCGATGCCGAGGAAGACCTCGCCGAGGCGCTCCCCGCCGGCGAGGCCACGGCGGCGGTCTCCGCGGACACGCCGAACCGGGCGCTGGGCTGGTGCCGCCGGAACCTGGTCGCCGTCGCCGCGATCGGCGCGGTGCTGGTCTCGGCCCTGGCGGCCGGCTCGGTCTACTGGTGGCTGTACCGCCCGGACCGGCTGACCGACGCCGCGGCCCGCCAGCAGGTGGTGGCCGCGGCCAAGGAGGGCACCGAGGCGCTGCTGTCCTACTCCCCGGAGAACCTCGACGCCGACCTGGCCAACGCGAAGTCCCACCTCACCGGTGAATTCCTCAGTTACTACAGCGATTTCACCGAGAAGGTCGTCGCCCCGGCGTCGCGGCAGAAGGGCGTCAAGACCGAGGCGAACGTCGCCCGCGCCGCCGTTTCGCAGATGCGGCCGGGCAAGGCCGACGTGCTGGTCTTCGTCAACCAGGTCAGCACCAGCAAGGAACGGCCCACCCCGGCGCTGTCCACCAGCAGCGTGATGGTCACCCTGGAGCAGAGCGGCGGCCGCTGGCTGATCTCCGGGTTCAACCCCGTCTGAAACCGCCCAAGTCCTGCCGGTTCGGGACTTAGGTCACTGTCGCCGGTCCGGCGGCAGGGGTCACAGTGGCAGTCACAGAGCTGCGATGAGGGGGCGATGATGGCGGCGGGCTTGCCTGATCCGGAGACCCTGCGCGCCGTGCTGACCCTGGCGACACAGGCTCCCTCGGTGCGCAACTCCCAGCCCTGGCGGTGGCGGGTCGGCCCGCAGGGTATGGACCTTTACGCCGATCCGGGGCGCCCTCCGCCGACCACCGACTCCGGCGGCCGCGACCTGATGCTCAGCTGCGGAGCGTCGCTGCACCACTGCACGGTCGCGCTGGCGGCGATGGGCTGGCGCGCCACCGTCCGGCGGCTGCCCGGCCCGGTCCGGTCGGGCCACCTGGCCACCGTCACCGTCGCGCGCCAGGCACCCGGCGACCTCGACATCATGCTGGCGGCGGCGATCGGCAGGCGGCGCAGCGACCGGCGGGCCTACAGCTCCTGGCCGGTTCCGTGGGGTGACGTGGCGCTGATGGGCGCCCGGGCCGCCCGGGCCGGAGTCATGCTGCGCCAGGTCGAACTGATGCCGCGACTGAGCGCGATGGTCGCCGAGGCGGTCGCCCGCTATGCCGCCGGCGAGGACCACCGGAGCGAAACGGCCGCCCGGGGCCGACGGCGCGGGCGGATGCCGGACAACGGCGTGCTGGTGGCACTGGGCACCGAGGCCGACGACGACCTGGCCCGGCTGCGGGCGGGGGAGGCCACCAGCCTGGTGCTGCTGTCGGCTACCGCGATGGGGCTGGCCACCTGCGCGGTCAGCGAGCCGCTGGAGATCGCCGAGACCCGCGAGGCGGTGCGCGCCGACGTGTTCGGGGCGACCGGCTACCCGCAGATCCTGATGCGGGTGGGCTGGGCGCCGGTCGATGCCGAGCCGTTGCCCGCGACCCCGCGCCGGCCGCTTCCCGAGGTGGCCGACTGGGTCCAAGCGCCGGCTAGGCGGCCGGCTGGGAGGGGTCCGGCTGGGACTTCAGCGGCACCACCGAGAACTGCTCACGCACCTGCTCAAGCGGCAGGTGCGCGATGGACAGGTGATCGACCTGGCTGAGGTCGACGGTGCATTTCGAACCCCGCGCCAGGCCCTCGCCGAGGAAATCCGGGACTCCCACGCGCTCCAGGGTGGCCGCTTTGGCCCGGATGTCACCGTGATTGAGAACACCTGACTCATGGATCGACATGGTCAGCAGGAACTCGAGCCAATTGTGGCGAGAGTCGTTGGTGGCCAACAGGAATCCCGATCTGGCGATCTCACCCGGTGCCGTCGGCTCGTAACCGGTGATGACGTGGTTCATGTCGTGGTTGACGTAGTGCGCCGGTAGGTGTGTGTCGTCGCCGGGCAATTCGATGTTGTTGCGCCGGTAGAACTCCAGGTACTGGTAACCCAGCGTGTCCTCGGGCAGGTCTCCCAGCATCTTGAGCCGCTCGGCGAGCGCATGGTCGGGTTTGTCCAGACGCAGGTACCGGTCGCGCAGCGACAGCTCCGAGATCTCCGGCAGGATCTGCTGATAGCAGCGTTCCAGGTCGGTCGCCGCCGCTTCAGCGCCTTTGACGATGGCGGTGCGAGTGGTCTCGATCTCGATGGTGTCCACACGCATGGCGGCGACGTACTGCTCGGCGAGGTCGACCTGCTCGAGTGACATGGGGTGGCGGCAGAGTTCGAGGGTCATCATCATCTCGGCGAAGCGCAGCCGGGCCTCGGGCCGCGGCAGCCGCCTGGCCACCTCGTCGGGCGACAGCGGTGTGAGGTTCTGCAGGTCGATGTCGTCGCGACGCCACAGGTCCCGAGTGATGGAGTCCAGCACGATCAGCTGCTCGGCGGTGGGGCCGCTGCTGATCGAGATGCCGCCGAGCAGCCCGGCGACCACAAGTTCGACTTCATCAGCCAGCAGAATCAGCACGAGGAATCCTTCGGGGTCGCGGCCGAGACGCTGACGGTAGCAGATTCAGCCGAAGCGTACCGACGTCCCCGGCATCAGCTTCTCGACCCGGCCGCGGAACTCGACCTCGACCGGGGGATGGTCTGCCGGGTCCAGGCTGACTTCGGCACTGCGACCCAGGATCGTCAGGTTCATCCGGTAGCCGCGGTAGTGGATCGGCATCCTCAGCGCGCCAAGGCTTTCCGGCCACATCGGGTTGAGGATCAGCCGGTTGGCCCGGGTCTCCAGGCCGGTGAAGCACCGCTGCAGCAGGTCGATGCTCCCGGCCATGGCGGCGATGTGAATGCCCTCGGCGGTGGTGCCGCCCTGGATGTCCAGCACATCGGAGAGCAGCACCTGCTGGAAGTAGCGCATCGCCCGATCGCGGTTGCCGCGGGCCAGCACCCAGGCGTGCACCACCCCGCTGAGCGTCGATCCGTGCGAGGTGCGGTGGCTGTAGTAGTCCACCGTCGCCGGGATCTGCTCGGGGGTGAAGCGATATCCCATGCGGGCGAACAACTCCCGCAGCTCGTCGGCGGAGAGCAGGTAGAACAGCATCAGCACGTCGGCCTGCTTGGAGGCCTTGTAGCGGGTGACGCTGTCGTCCTCGGCCTCCAGTATCCGGTCCAGGCGCTGGATGTTGCCGTGGCGCTCGCGCAGGCCGTGCCAGTCCAGTTCCGTCAGGTCCGCGTAGCCCTCGAACTGACTGATCACGTCAAGACCCGTTCCCGGCGCCGGGTGGAACGGCACATACATCCCGCGGCTCACCTCGTCCCACCGGTCGAGTTCGCGGCCCGTGATGCCGAGGGTCTCCATCAGGTCCAGCCGGCTGCGCAGCGGGAGCGCGTCGAGGGCGTCCAGTGCCCGCACGATCGACCACACCGCCATCACGTTGGTGTAGGCGTTGTTGTCGATCCCGTCGTAGGGGCGGTCCGGGTAGCCGGAGTGGAACTCGTCGGGACCGATCACGCCGCGGATCACGTAGCGGCCGCGCCCGCCGTCGACGGACGGGTCGAACTCCGCGCGGCTCACCCAGAACCGGGCGATCTCGGCGAGCATTTCCGCGCCGTTCTCGATGAGGTACCGCAGGTCCCCGGTCACCTGGTAGTACTGCCAGACGTTGTAGGCCACCGCGACCCCGATGTGGTGCGCGCGGGCGCTGGCGTCGGGGTTCCACCGCCCGGAGTTCGGGTTGAGGTGCAGCTTCTGGCTTTCCTCGCGGCCGTCGCTGCCGGACTGCCAGGGGAACATCGCACCGTCGTAGCCGGCCTCCCGGGCCGCCCGCCGCGCCTCCGGCAGCCGCCGGTAGCGGTAGCGCAGCAGCGAGCGGGTGGTCGACGGCGAGCGCAGGTTGAGCACCGGGAAGACGAACAGCTCGTCCCAGAAGATGTGGCCGCGGTAGGCCTCCCCGTGCAGGCCGCGGGCGGGCAGCCCGGCGTCGATGTCCTCGGCGCGGTTGGGCACGGTCTGCAGCAGGTGCAGCATGTGCAGCCGGGCCACCCGCAGCGCGTCCGGGCTCTGCTCGAAGGCGATGTCGAAGCGCTCCCACAGGTGCGCCCACTCCCGGATGTGTCCGTCGCGCAGCTCGCCGTAGCGACCCAGCCGCGACAGCAGCCGGGCGGCGGCGTCACCGGGTTCGGAGATGGCGTGGTCGCGGCCGGTGAAGATCGCCGCCATCTTCTCCACCGTCACCGAGTCGCCGGCGTCGAGGCGCACCACCAGGTCGTGGCCCGCCTTGCGGGGCTCGTCGACGAACCGGATCTCGGCGTCCAGCCGTTGGCCGCCCCGCCATGCCGTGGTGCGGGCGGCCACCGCGACCGGGATCCGCGACTGCACCGTCTGACACACCAGCAGGGCCGAACCGGGTGCGAGTTCGTGGGTGGTTGTCGTCACCAGGTGGTCGTCGGACAGCGCCCGGTAGCGCTCCACCCCGGAGTTACGCACGTCGCCGTCGATCATCGACAGGAACTCCACCGTGCCCGACCAGTCCTCGGCCCACAGCGTGCTCTCCAGCGCGCAGGCGTGCGGCAGGTGCATCGCGGCGATGCGTCGCTGCAGCACCCGGGTGGTGCGTCCGGCCCGGTCGCGGAAGCGGAACTCACGGGTCAGTTCGGCCTGGCGCAGGTCCATGTTCTGCCGGTAACTCAGCATCTCGGCGTCGTCGACGTCGAACCAGTCGCCGCCGTCGATGCGGAACTTCAGCGACAGCCAGTTCGGCAGGTTGACCAGACTCTCGTTGTCCACCGTCATGCCGGACACCTCGTCGCTGAGCCGGTTGTACAGTCCGGCCGCGTAGGTGCCCGGGTAGTGCAACGGCCCGGAGTCGGCCTCCGGGGCGCACCCGCGGGTGGCGCGGTAGCCGTTACCCACCGCGCACAGCGCCTCGCGCAGCCGCTCCTGATCGGGGAGGTAGCCGCCGAACGCGAAAGACCAAGGGCCGGCGGCCATCTGGCGGTCGATGTCGCACTGCTCGACCAGTCGCTCGACGAATCGGCACACCTGTTCGGGGCTGTCCAGGCTGAACCGCGCGCCGGTGGCCCGGTCGCCGTCCTCGGTATGGCGCACCACGATCCCGACGCCGTCGTGCAGGACCGCGTCGAACGCGTCCTCGTCGGTCAGGTCGTCACCGACGAAGATCGGCAGCAGCGGCTCCTCGCCGGCCACCTGGCCGAGGATCCACTGCAGCGTCTTTCCCTTGTCCCAGTCCACATTCGGGCGCAGCTCGACGACCATGCGCCCGGAGGTCACCTTCAGCCCGCTGCGGTTGCCGACGTCGTGCACCGCCGCGGTCACCAAGGCCGCGGCGCCCGGATCGGCGTTGCGGTAGTGCACGGCCACCGCGTAGCGCTTGTGCTCCACCATGACCCCCGGGATGGATTCCAGCCGCGCGGTGAGCTCCGCTGCCGCCTTCTCCAGCACCGGGACGGCCTGCGCGGCGGTCTCGTTGCCGTGATAGCCGCCGTCCGGCCCGGCGATCTCGAACCCGTGACTGCCGGCGTACCACAGTCCCGGGATCCCTACCCGCTGCCGGATGTCCTCCAGGCCGCGCCCGGACAGCACCGCGACCGGGTACAGGGCGGCCAGCGACCGCAGCGCCTTGTCGACGCCCGGCACCGGCACCGCGGCCCCGGGCTCGTCGACGATCTCCGACAGGGTGCCGTCGAAGTCGAAGAAGATCACCGGGCGTCGCGCCCCGATCACCCCGGCCAGCTGGCCGAAGGACGCCAGCGCGTCGGGCAGGCCGGACATCCGGCGGGCAATCGTGCGGACCTGGACCTCGGCGAGGTCGCCCACCACCACGTCGGCCCCGCACTCGCGCAGCCCGGTCGCCGCCGTCCCGGTCCGGTCCACTCCGATCACCAGTCCGAAGCCGCCCGCCCGGGCGGCCGTCACGCCGGCCTGCGAGTCCTCCACCACCACCGCGCGCCCGGGCCGCACCCCCAGCCGCCGGGCCGCCTCGACGAGCATGGCCGGGTCGGGCTTACCGGGCAGCCCCAGCTCGGCGGCCAGCGCGCCGTCGACCCGGACCTCGAACAGCCCGGCCAGTCCGGCCGACTCGAGCACGGCGGCGCAGTTGCGGCTGGCCGAGAAGACAGCGACCGGCACACCCGCGTCCCGGAGCCGCCGGACCAGCGCGACCGCGGACTCGAATACCGGCACGCCCGCGGCGATCCGCGCGGTGAACAGCTCCTGCTTGCGGTTTCCCAGCCCGCACACCGTCTCCGCGGAGGCGGGGTCGGACTCGGTGCCGCGCTCCGGCGTCACCCCCCGCGAGGCCAGGAAGTCCCGGACCCCGTCGTAGCGCGGTTTGCCGTCGATGAAATGGCGGTAATCATCGGCTGTGAACGGTTTGTGGTTCTCGGTCGCCGATGCGGCGCGCCCGCCCAGGTATTCGTCGAACATCGCCGCCCAGGCCGCCCGGTGGATGACGGCGCTGTCGGTGACCACGCCGTCGAGGTCGAAAAGCACCCCGTCGTGGTAGCGCGGGTCGATCCGGACCCGGTGGGCCGCCGCGGCCGCCCCGGTCTGGTCGCTGGACATGGCAACGACCCTAGGCCAGGGCGGTCCGGCCCGGGGTTGAGGGGACTAATGCCCCTGACCGCCCGGACCGGGCCGGACTAGGGTCTTCGGTAGGGCGAAGCCCTGCGCACTCCGGGGGCCGGCGTCGCACAGGAAAGGACACGGGAATGTCAACTGCGGCAAGCAGTCTGCCGATCGTGGTCGGAGTCGACGGCTCGTCGGCCTCGCGGGTGGCCGTGGATTGGGCCGCGCGTGCCGCCGGTTTGCGCGGGGCGGACCTCAAACTCGTCTACGTGCTGACCCCGCCGGTGGTCATGGCGTTTCCCGAGGTGCCCATGCCGCCGGGTTACCTGCAGTGGCAGGAGGAGGAGGGCGAGAAACTGCTCGGCAAGGCCCTCGACACGGTGCGGGAGGCTCTCGGGGACTCCGACGTCGAGATCACCACGGAGATGGTCACCGGCCCGCCGGTGCCGGTGCTGGCCGACCTGTCCGGTGCGGCGCAGATGATCGTGGTGGGCTGCCGGGGACTCGGCGCGCTGGCCCGCGG
>NZ_JBJTJF010000144.1:0-28641 GCF_046095365.1 Mycobacterium sp. | reverse complement strand
GTGTATCCCGCGGTGGACGCCGATGAGTCCTCGCCGGTGAGGTTGTCTGCGCCGTCGGGGGCCCAGTGTGCTGCTGCGGAGCCGCGGTCGGAGACGATCGACAACGACGGCAACGGGTACGTCGACGACGTCAACGGCTGGGACTTCTACTACGACGACAACGACACCGTGAACTGCGCCAGCGACGAACCCGAATCCCCCTCCGCCACACTCACACCGACCGGACTGATCGACACCACCGGCAGCGGCGGCGGCACATCGTCATTGACGATCGTCACCGTCCCCGTCACCGCAGCACCCAACTGGGCCCCCGACGGCGCAGACAAACTCACCGTGAACGTCTCATTGGGTTCCACCGCGGTATCCCCGAGAACACTCACACCCACCAGCTGGGAGGTCTGACCCGCCGCGAACGACACCGTCCCCGACACCGCCGTGAAATCCTGCCCCGCCGTCGCCGACCCACCCGCCGTCGCATACGCCACCGTCACCGGAGACGCCGACGCCGACGACAACGACACCGTGAACTGCGCCAGCGACGAACCCGAATTCCCCTCCGCCACACTCACACCGACCGGACTGATCGACACCACCGGCAAGTCGGCGAAAAGCCCCTCCAGGCTCAGCCGGCCGCCGGTGACGGTCTTGCCCGCCAGCGAGGGGGTCGGCTTCGCGTTACCCAGAATCGCGCTCCGCAGCCCCGCTGCACTGATCCCGGGATTCCGCGAGGCGTATAGCGCGAGCGCCCCCGTCACGTGCGGCGTGGCCATTGATGTGCCGCTGTAGTTGGCGTAGGTATTAGACGGAACGGTGCTGATGATTCCCGACCCGGGAGCAGCGATGTCTACGGTGGTCGCGCCGTAGCTGGAGAATGACGATAGGGCACCGGTCGATGAGATCGACGCTACCGCGATGACGGAGTCGTAGGACGCCGCCGACTCAGTCGCCGTTGCCGTCAGGGAGCTGTAGTTGCTCGGATAGGAGGCGGTCGCGTCATTGTTGGAGGTCGAGTTGCCGGCGGCGGCAACGAACAGTATGTCCGCTTTGGCCGCACGGTTGATCGCCCCTTGCATGGCGTTGCTGTAGCCGCCCCCACCCCACGAGTTGTTCACCGCGACCAGATTGACGTTGTAGCTCGACTTCAAATCGGTCAGGTAGTTCAGTGCGTCAACCGCGTCGGAGATGTAACCGCCCTGCGGACCGAGGAATTTGGCCGGAATGATCGTGGTGGTCCAGTTGACGCCGGCCACGCCGGTGCTGTTACCGCCGACCGCACCGATGGTGCCCGCGACGTGGGTGCCGTGCGCATCCTCGCCGACGTCGTAGACGGTGTTGTCGTCGTAGTAGAAGTCCCAGCCGTTGACGTCGTCGACGTACCCGTTGCCGTCGTTGTCGATGCCGTCGCCGGCCACCTCGCCGGGATTGGTCCAGATATTGGCCGCCAGATCCGGATGGGTGATCTGGATGCCCTCGTCAATGACGCCGACAACCACGTTTCGCGACCCGGTCACACCCAGTCCCCACGCCTCCTCGGCGCCGATTCCGTATTGGTTAGTGGTGCCCGCCGGACCGTAGGCGATAGGAGTGTCGTCGCTCTGCATGCCCCACAGCGCGCCGCTGGTGTAGTAGTTGTCGCTGGCGACGGCGTTGCTCGTCAATCGGTAGTTGGGTTCGACGAACGCGACCGCCGGATTCCTGGAGAGCGCCTGGATCGCTGCCGCCGTTCCGCCGGGCACGCTCAGCCGGTACACCACACCCTGGTCGGTCTTCAACATCTGCTTGGTGCCCAGCCGACCGATCACCTTCGCATTGACATTGGCCATCGCCTGCGCGCGACCGGCGGAGGTTGCCCCGGGTTTGAACCCGACGAGCACCTCGTTGGAGGCGAACGGCGGCGGCGTGGCCGGACCGCCGGCCGCCGGCGCCCGGGCCGCCGTGGCGCTCCCTGCGGCCAACGCTCCCCCGCGGCGGTTCCCGCCGATCGAACCGCGCGCGCCCGCCAGCATCGCCCACCCCAGCGGGGACTGCGGATTGGATCCGAAGAGGGCGGTCGTGATGGACGAAACCAGACCGGAGACTGCAGCGGGCCGCGCGAATCCGAAAGACATCGCCGGTGCGGGCGCTGAAGCCACCGCCGCAGCCAGCGGTAGGGCGGGGAGGCCGGCCACACCTGCCGCGGGACGGGGGTCGACGAGCGCCGGAGCACGCCTGGTCAGGGCCGGGATGTCGGCGATCCGTGCCGGACCCGCCGCCGCGGTGGATGGTGCGGACTGGGCGGCTTCACCCTGCGTTTCGGTCGTTCCCGCCGGCACTCGCGCGGACGGGGCGGAGGAACGATTGCGGGTTCGATGGCCAGACTGCGTCGGCAGGGCCGACGGGGCAGACTGCGTCGGCGGTGTCGGCCTGGCGACCCGGGCTCCGGCGCCGCGAGCTGTCCGCCGTTTTGCCGAACGCTGCCCGCCCGCGGAGTCGGTGGCGGATGCGGAATCCGATGGCGAATCCGCCGTCTCCGGCGGTGCCGCCCAGGCCGGGCCGGCGCCACCGCCAGCCAGACCGATACCCAAGCCGATACCCAAGGCCACCGCGGTGATTCCGACCCGACCTACATAAGCTGACGCGCGCATCCTCAGAGACCCCGATCCCGACTGTGCGTGGAATGCTACTCGCTGCGGCCGCCGGCGAACAGTGCTGAGGTCCCGGGCCGGGTTTCGCACGGCGAGTGGGCGTGGACGGTATCGAACCGCCGACCGCTGGTGTGTAAAACCAGAGCTCTACCACTGAGCTACACGCCCCGTGCCCGGGTCCGCTAGACGCCCGTGCCCGGGCAGGTTACCTCAGATCGGAACGCGACCTCGGATCGGATTCAGTCCCGGACCGCGCCCAGCGCCTCGGCCCACACCTTCTGATCACGCGCCTCGCCGGGCTCTTTGCACTCGGCGAACCGGACCACCCCGGAACGGTCGATCAGGAAGGTGCCGCGATTGGCAAAGCCTGCCTCGAAATTGAACACCCCGTAGGCCTGTGCCACCTCGCCGTGCGGCCAGAAGTCCGAGAGCACCGGGAAGGTGAACCCGCTTTCGGTGGCCCAGATCTTGTGGGTCGGCGACGGGCCCACCGAGATCGCCAGCGTGGCGGTCTCGTCGTTGTCGAAGCTGGGCAGGTTGTCGCGAATCTCATCGAGCTCACCCTGGCAGATGCCGGTGAACGCCAGCGGGAAGAACACCAGCAGAACGTTCTTCCTGCCGCGGAAGTCGCTGAGCGTGACGGGCTGGCCGTTCTGGTCCTTGAGGGTGAAATCCGGCGCCTCGGCACCGATCTGGAGTGTCATGAATGCCTTCCGGCCGCTTTCGACTTCGGCTGAACCAGACGGCTGCCGATCCAGTCGCCGAGATTGGCCGACGACGTCTGCATCAGCCCCGCCGTGGGCGCCGCCTCGGCGATGTCGGCCGGCACCACATGTCCGGGCTTGCCGGTCTTGGGTGTCAGCACCCAGATGATCCCGTCCTCGGCCAGCGGCGCGATGGCATCCATCAACCGGTCGACCAGGTCCCCGTCCCCGTCTCGCCACCACAGCAGCACCACGTCGATGACTTCATCGGCGTCCTCGTCGAGCAGGTCGCTGCCGCAGGCATCCTCGACATCGGCGCGGATGTCATCGTCGGTGTCGTCGTCCCAGCCCAACTCCTGGACGACCTGATCGTTGTCGATGCCCAGCCTCTGGGCGTAGTTTCGCCCGCTGTCACCCGCGGCGACCACCGTCTTGAACCTCCTCAACCTGTGACCGGCTGTCGTGCGCCTATCGTCGCATGCCGCGTCCGGTTCCTCTCGCGGTGGGCTTTTTCGGTAGTTGGTTCAGTAGGTGGCGTCGCACAGCCTCAGTGCGTCGGATCGGGTGCCGTTGAGATCGTTGACCACCCGGTTGAACTCCGACGGCTTGGCCTTGCCGGTGATGGCATCCGCCGTTGCCCGGGCGCTGTTCACCCAGGCCATGAAGACGTCCCGGACGTTGTCGGGCACGATCTGGTCGATGCTGGTCTCGACGGCGTCCGCGCTCTGACCCAGCGCGTCGACCGCCGGTCCCTCGGCGGCGGCGGTGTCGCCGCCCTCGGAATTGAAGGCGCGGACGTAGGCGTTGACCGCGTCGATGGCGTCGGCACTGGTGGTCGACAACGTCTCGCAGGTGGTGTGCACCGCCTGCGTGGTCAACGAGGCCTGCCGCTCCGATTCCCGGGCACTGGAACTGGCCGCAGACTCCGCAGACGACACCGACATCGACGTGCGATAGGCCGGAGCGTCACCGGCGTTCGCGGTGGGGTCTCCCTGGGTGACGGTGGTGCACCCGACGGCGGCCATGAAGACCACGGCCGTGCCCCCTACCAGCAATCCGGCGATGCGCAGCCCGCGCGGGTTTCCGCTCAGCACGAATGCAGACGTTACCGGGTCGGCGGCCGGATTCGCCGGTGGCGCGAAATTCCTCGGCGGCCTCGAGCACTCTGCGCCGGGATCGACACGATTACGGCACGATAGGACACGTGCCGACCCAAGACACTGCCCCAGCCACCGAGGAGCGGACGTGACCACCGATTTCGCAAGCGAACAGCGGACTCAAAGCTCCGGGGGCCCAAAAGATTCCGAGCGGGTGCGGGTCATCCGGGAGGGCGTGGCGTCCTACCTGCCCGACATCGACGCCGAGGAGACCGCGGAGTGGCTGGAATCCTTCGATGACCTGCTGGCCCGCTCCGGGCCGGCCCGCGCCCGCTACCTGATGCTGCGCCTGCTCGAGCGCGCCGGCGAACAGCGGGTGGCGATTCCCGCTCTGACCTCGACCGATTACGTCAACACCATCCCCACCGACCTGGAGCCCTGGTTCCCCGGCGACGAGGACGTCGAGCGCCGGTACCGCCGCTGGATGCGCTGGAACGCCGCGATCATGGTCCATCGGGCCCAGCGGCCCGGGGTCGGAGTGGGCGGCCACATCTCCACCTACGCCTCCTCGGCCTCGCTCTACGAGGTCGGCTTCAACCACTTCTTCCGCGGCAAGTCACACCCCGGCGGGGGCGACCAGATCTTCATCCAGGGCCACACCGCCCCCGGCATCTACGCCCGCGCCTTCCTGGAGGGCCGGCTGACCGCCGACCAACTGGACGGCTTCCGCCAGGAGCACAGCCACCCCGGCGGGGGCCTGCCCTCCTACCCGCACCCGCGGCTGATGCCGGAGTTCTGGGAGTTCCCGACGGTCTCGATGGGCCTGGGCCCGATGAACGCGATCTACCAGGCCCGGTTCAACCATTACCTGCATGACCGCGGCATCAAGGACACCTCCGATCAGCACGTCTGGGCCTTCCTGGGCGACGGGGAGATGGACGAGCCGGAGAGCCGCGGCCTGATCCAGGTGGGGGCCAACGAAGCGCTGGACAACCTCACCTTCGTGGTGAACTGCAACCTTCAGCGCCTCGACGGCCCGGTGCGCGGCAACGGCAAGATCATCCAGGAACTGGAGTCGTTCTTCCGCGGAGCCGGCTGGAACGTCATCAAGGTGGTGTGGGGCCGGGAGTGGGACGCGCTTCTGCACGCCGACAGGGACGGCGCGCTGGTCAACCTGATGAACACCACCCCCGACGGCGACTTCCAGACCTACCGCGCCAACGACGGCGCCTACGTGCGCGACCACTTCTTCGGTCGCGATCCACGCACCAAGGCCCTGGTCGCCCAGTTCTCCGACACCGAGATCTGGAGCCTCAAGCGCGGCGGCCACGACTACCGCAAGATCTACGCCGCCTACCGCGCCGCGATGGAGCACAAGGGCCAGCCCACCGTCATCCTGGCCAAGACCATCAAGGGATACACCCTCGGCTCGCACTTCCAGGGCCGTAACGCCACCCACCAGATGAAGAAGCTGACGCTGCAGGACCTCAAGGATTTCCGCGACGAGATGCGCATCCCGATCAGCGACGCCGAACTCGAGGAGAACCCCTACCTGCCGCCCTACTATCACCCTGGTCCGGAGGCCCCGGAGATCCGCTACCTGCTGGACCGCCGCACCGCCCTGGGCGGCTTCCTGCCGCAGCGGCGCAACACCTCCAAGGCCCTGACCCTGCCCCCGCGCGAGGTCTACAAGCCGCTCAAGGGCGGCTCCGGAAACCAGGAGGTGGCCACCACCATGGCGGTCGTCCGGGTCTTCAAGGAACTGCTGCGCGAATCCGGGGACAACGCCGTCGGTAAGCGCATCGTGCCGATCATCCCCGACGAGGCCCGGACCTTCGGCATGGACTCCTGGTTCCCGACGCTGAAGATCTACAACCGCAACGGTCAGCTCTACACCGCCGTCGACGCCCAACTCATGCTGGCCTACAAGGAAAGCCCGACCGGCCAGATCCTGCACGAGGGCATCAACGAGGCCGGCTCGTGCGCGTCGTTCACCGCGGTCGGCACCTCCTACTCGACGCACAACGAGCCGATGATCCCGATCTACATCTTCTACTCGATGTTCGGTTTCCAGCGCACCGGCGACAGCTTCTGGGCCGCCGCCGACCAGATGGCCCGCGGGTTCGTGCTCGGCGCGACGGCCGGGCGGACCACCCTGACCGGCGAGGGCCTGCAGCACGCCGACGGCCACTCCCAGTTGCTGGCCTCCACCAACCCCGCCGTGGTGGCCTACGACCCGGCGTTCGCCTACGAACTGGCCTACATCGTCGAAAGCGGGCTGGCCCGGATGTTCGGGGAGAACCCGGAGAACGTGTACTTCTACATCACGATCTACAACGAGCCCTACGTCCAGCCCGCCGAGCCGGAGAACCTCGACGTCGAGCAGTTGCTGCGCGGGATGTACCGATTCCGGGCGGCGTCGGAGAAACGCAGCAGCGCGGCCCAGATCCTGGCCTCCGGCGTGGCCATGCCCGACGCGCTGCGCGCCGCGGACATGCTGGCCGAGCGCTGGGACGTGGCGGCCGACGTGTGGTCGGTGACGAGTTGGAACGAACTGCACCGCGACGGCCTGGCGATCGAGAGGGAACGCCTGCGCCACCCGGAGAGGGAGGTGCGCACCCCCTTCGTCACCGAGATGCTCAGCAGAGCAGCCGGTCCGGTGGTGGCGGTCTCGGACTGGATGCGGGCGGTGCCCGAGCAGATCCGGCAATGGGTGCCGGGCACGTATGTGACGCTGGGCACCGACGGCTTCGGCTTCTCCGACCCCCGCCCGGCCGCCCGCCGGTACTTCAACACCGACGCTGAGTCGGTGGTGGTCGCGGTGCTCGAGGCGCTGGCCCGCGACGGCGAGATCGACCCGTCGGTGGCCATCGCGGCGGCCCGGGAGTACCGGATCGACGACGTGCTGGCCGCCCCGGAGCAGACGTCCGACTCCGGCGTGGCCTAAGGCCGACCCGGCCCGCACCCCCGGTACCGTTTGGCGTATGCGGCCAAGAAGTTAGCGTAGGTTTTAGCTATGGTCGACAACCCGCGATTGGAGTCCGGCCGTTCTCCGCTGGAACTGCTCGACGCGGTGCCCGACTCGACGCTGCGCCGGCTCAAGCAGTACTCCGGCCGGCTGGCCACCGAGGCGGTGCACGCGATGGAGAAGCGCCTGCCGTTCTTCGCCGAGCTGGAGGCCTCCCAGCGGGCCAGCGTGCAGCTGGTGGTCCAGGCCGCGGTGGTCAACTTCGTGGAATGGATGCGCGACCCGGCCAGCAACGTCGGCTACACAGCCCAGGCCTTCGAGCTCGTTCCCCAGGACCTCACCCGCAAGATCGCCCTGGCCCAGACCGTGGACATGGTCCGCGTCACCATGGAGTTCTTCGAGGAGGTCGTCCCGCTGGCGGCCCGGGGCGAGGAGGAGCAACTCACCGCGCTGACGGTGGGGATTCTGCGGTACAGCCGCGATCTTGCCTTCGCGGCGGCCAGTTCCTATGCCGACGCAGCCGAGGCGCGCGGCTCGTGGGACAGCCGGATGGAGGCCAGCGTGGTCGACGCGGTGGTTCGCGGCGACACCGGACCGGAACTGCTGTCCAGAGCGGCAGCCCTGAACTGGGAGACCACCGGCCCGGCCACCGTGGTGGTCGGCACCCCCCCGTCCGGGCGGGAGGAACTCGCCGGCGAGGACGTCCGCGACATCGCCCTCCAGCACGACCGGGCCGCTCTGGCCGACGTGCACGGCACCTGGCTGATAGCCATCATCTCGGGTCCGCTGACGCCGACCGACCGGTTCCTCAGCGACCTGCTCACCGCGTTTTCCGACGGGCCGGTGGTGATCGGACCGACCGCACCGATGCTGACCGCCACCCACCTCAGTGCCGCCGAGGCGATCGCCGGGATGAACGCCGTGGCCGGCTGGACCGGGGCGCCGAGGCCGGTGTCGGCCCGCGAACTGCTCCCCGAGCGCGCTCTGCTGGGCGACACCTCGGCGGTGGCGGCCCTCTACAACGAGATCACCCGCCCACTGGCCGACGCCGGGCCGGCCCTCTCGGAGACCCTCGACGCCTTCCTGGACAGCGGCGGTGCCATCGAGGCGTGCGCCCGGAAACTGTTCGTTCATCCAAATACGGTCCGGTACCGGCTGAAGCGGATTACCGACTTCACCGGCCGCGACCCCACGGTCGCCCGGGACGCCTATGTGCTGCGGGTGGCCACCACGGTCGGCCGGCTGGGTTACCCGGCCGCCACCGTCATCCGACCCCAGACCAGTGCAAACGGTCCAGTGGCGCAACTCACGTCGCCGCTGGTGGGACTCGGCCGGGAAAACTGAATCGCAGGACGGTATCGCTGACGTCGCAAGCGAGGGCAATTTTGTAGGTATTGGACAAAAACCTAAGACAAGGTTCATAATCCTTTACACCCTGAAAACCCGCGTTCACAGTGTTCCCTTAAAGTCGTGATTGGCTTCCTCGCGCCCGGACAGGGCTCGCAGACTCCCGGCATGCTTGCCGAGTGGCTCGACCTGCCCGGCGCCGCGGACCGGATCGCCGCCTGGTCGCAGATCAGCGGCATGGATCTGGCCCGGCTGGGCACCACGGCCACCGCGGAGGAGATCACCGACACCGCGGTCACCCAGCCCCTTGTCGTGGCCGCCACCCTGCTGGCCCACGCCGAACTCGCCGAGCGCGGGCTTCCGGCCGACGTCGTGGTCGCCGGCCACTCGGTCGGAGAGATCGCCGCCTACGCCATCGCCGGGGTCATCTCCGCCGACGACGCCGTCAGGCTCGCCACGGTCCGCGGCTCCGGGATGGCCCAAGCCTGTGCCGCCGAATCGACCGGCATGTCGGCCGTGCTGGGCGGCGACGAAGCCGAGGTACTGGCCCGGCTGGAGGCTCTCGAACTGATCCCCGCCAACCGCAACGCGGCCGGCCAGATCGTCGCCGCGGGAACCGTGGCGGCGCTGGAGAAACTGGCCGAGGATCCGCCTGCCAGGGCCCGGGTCCGAGCGCTGGCCACCGCCGGGGCGTTCCACACCCACTACATGGCCTCGGCGCTGGACGGCTACGCCGCTGCGGCCGCCGCGGTCGGGGTCGCGGAGCCGACCACCACGCTGCTGTCCAACGTCGACGGCCAGCCGGTCACCTCGGGCGCCGACGCCATGGCCAAACTCGTCGGCCAGCTGACCCGCCCGGTGCGCTGGGACCTGTGCACCGAGACGATGCGCAAGCTCGACGTGAGCGCGCTGGTTGAGTTCCCGCCCGCGGGCGCTCTGACCGGCATCGCCAAACGAGACCTTCGGGGCGTCGCGACGCACGCCGTCAAGACACCCGCAGATCTGGACGGGTTGACCGACCTTTAAGGCCGGCCCGCCAGGACAACCCAATAGATAGATCGTCAAGTAGCACAACCGCGTTGGCGAAAATAACACCCAGGAAGGGAGCCCATAGTGCCCGCCAGTCAGGAAGAAATCATCGCCGGCCTCGCCGAGATCATCGAGGAGGTCACCGGTATCGAGCCTTCCGAAGTGACCCCGGAGAAGTCCTTCGTCGACGACCTCGACATCGACTCGCTGTCGATGGTGGAGATCGCCGTGCAGACCGAGGACAAGTACGGCGTCAAGATTCCCGACGAGGACCTGGCCGGACTTCGCACCGTGGGTGACGTCGTCGCCTACATCCAGAAGCTGGAAGAGGAGAACCCCGAAGCCGCGGCCGCGCTGCGCGAGAAGTTTGCGTCAGAGAAATGACCAGACCTTCCACTGCTAACGGCGGTTTCCCGAACGTCGTGGTAACCGCTGTCGAGGCGACCACGGCCCTCGGGGCAGACATCGACAGCACGTGGAAGGCCCTGCTGGCCGGCGAAAGCGGTATCCGGGTCCTCGAGGACGAGTTCGTCACCAAGTGGGACCTGCCGGTGCGAATCGGCGGGCACCTCGTCGACCCGATCGACGACCACATGGGCCGCCTGGACATGCGACGGATGTCGTATGTCCAGCGGATGTCGAAGTACCTCGGACGGAAGATGTGGGACGCCGCCGGCGCCCCCGAGGTGGATCCGGACCGCTTCGCAGTCGTCATCGGCACCGGCCTTGGCGGCGGCGAGAAGATCGTCGAGACCTATGACCTGATGAACGAGGGCGGGCCCCGCAAGGTGTCCCCCCTGGCCGTTCAGATGATCATGCCCAACGGGGCGGCGGCGGTCGTCGGCCTCGACCTGGGCGCCCGCGCCGGGGTCATCACCCCGGTGTCGGCATGCTCGTCGGGGTCTGAGGCCATCGCCCACGCCTGGCGGCAGATCGTCATGGGTGACGCCGACATCGCCGTCTGCGGCGGGGTCGAGGGCGTGATCGAGGCGCTGCCGATCGCGGCGTTCTCGATGATGCGCGCCATGTCGACCCGCAACGACGAGCCGGAGCGCGCTTCGCGTCCCTTCGACAAGGAGCGCGACGGCTTCGTCTTCGGCGAGGCCGGGGCACTGATGATCATCGAGACCGAGGAGCACGCCAAGGCCCGCGGCGCCAAGCCGCTGGCCCGGCTGATGGGCGCCGGCATCACCTCCGACGCCTTCCACATGGTCGCCCCGAGCCCGGACGGCCTGAGGGCCGGCCAGGCGATGAAGCGGTCGCTGGAACTGGCGGGCCTGTCGGCCAAGGACGTCGACCACGTCAACGCCCACGCCACCGCCACCCCGATCGGCGACACCGCGGAGGCCAACGCCATCCGGGTAGCCGGCGTGGAGCACGCCCCGGTGTACGCGCCGAAGTCGGCGCTGGGTCACTCCATCGGTGCGGTCGGTGCTCTGGAGTCGATCCTGACCGTGCTCGCCCTGCGTGACGGGGTGATCCCGCCCACGCTGAACTACGAGACGCCGGATCCGGAGATCGACCTCGACGTCGTCGCCGGCGAACCGCGTTACGGCGAATTCAAGTACGCGATCAACAACTCGTTCGGCTTCGGCGGGCACAACGTGGCACTCGCCTTCGGACGGTATTAAAAGGGCGGAAGGACCCAACTGCACCGATGGCACAGCTGACAACGGGAAACGGTCTGCCGAACGTGGTCGTCACCGGCGTTGCGATGACGACCGCGCTCGCGACCGACGCTGAAGGCACCTGGAAGAACCTCCTCGACGGACGCTCGGGCATCCGCAGGCTCGAGGATCCGTTCATCGAGGAGTACAACCTGCCGGTACGCATCGGCGGGCACCTGCTGGAGGAATTCGACAGCCAGTTGACCAAGGTCGAGAACCGGCGAATGTCCTACCTGCAGAAGATGGCGACGGTGCTCGGCCGCCGGGTCTGGGACGACGCCGGCGCACCGGAGGTCGACACCCGCCGGCTGCTGGTGTCGGTCGGCACCGGGATGGGTTCGGCGGAGGAACTCGTCTTCGCCTACGACGGCATGCGGGCCAAGGGCCTTCGCGCCGTCTCCCCCCTGGTGGTGCAGATGTTCATGCCCAACGGCGCGGCCGCGGCGATCGGTCTGGAACGCGGCGCCAAAGCCGGTGTCTGCACGGCGATCTCGGCTTGCGCATCGGGTTCGGAGGCGATCGCCAACGCGTGGCGCAACATCGTCTACGGCGAGGCCGACATCGCCATCTGCGGCGGTGTGGAGACCAAGATCGAAGCGGTGCCCATCGCCGGTTTCGCCCAGATGCGCATCGTGCTGTCGACCACCAACGACGACCCGGCGGGCGCCTGCCGGCCGTTCGACCGGGACCGCAACGGCTTCGTGTTCGGCGAGGCGGCCGCGCTGATGGTGATCGAGACCGAGGAGCACGCCAAGGCCCGCGGCGCGAACATCCTGGCGCGCATCATGGGGGCGTCGGTGACCTCCGACGGCTACCACATGGTGGCCCCGGACCCCAACGGCGAGCAGGCCGGCCAGGCCATCACCCGCGCGGTGCAACTGGCCGGGCTGCGCCCGGGCGACATCGACCACGTCAACGCCCACGCCACCGGGACCTCGGTCGGCGACGTCGCCGAGGGCAAGGCCATCAACCGCGCGATGGGCGGTCACCGGCCGGCGGTCTATGCCCCCAAGTCGGCGCTGGGCCACTCGGTGGGCGCGGTCGGCGCGGTGGAGTCGATTCTGACCGTGCTCGCTCTGCGCGATGGCGTCATCCCGCCGACGCTCAACCTTCGCAATCTCGACCCGGAGATCGACCTCGACGTGGTGGCCGGCGAGCCCCGGGTCGGCAACTATCAGTACGCAGTGAACAACTCGTTCGGTTTCGGCGGACACAACGTCGCCATCGCATTCGGTAAGTACTAGGCAACAGCGGCCCTCGGGCGCGCCCGGCGCAGCATGAGGAGGTTTGGATGACGATCATGGCCCCAATCGCGGTCGGCGAATCGCTCGACCCTCGCGACCCACTGCGCCGTCTGCAGTGTTTCTTCGACGAGGACAGCATCGAGCTCCTGCACGAGCGTGACCGCTCCGGCGTGCTCGCCGCCGCCGGCACCGTCAACGGGGTGCGCACGATCGCGTTCTGCACCGACGGCACAGTCATGGGTGGCGCGATGGGCGTGGACGGCTGCCGCCACATCGTCGAGGCCTACGACGTCGCCATCGACGAGCACAGCCCGATCGTGGGCATCTGGCACTCCGGCGGCGCCCGGCTGGCCGAGGGCGTGCGCGCGCTGCACGCCGTGGGCCTGGTGTTCGAGGCGATGATCCGCGCCTCCGGCCACGTTCCGCAGATCTCGGTGGTGGTCGGGTTCGCCGCCGGCGGCGCGGCTTACGGTCCGGCGCTGACCGATGTCGTGATCATGGCCCCGGAGGGCCGGGTGTTCGTCACCGGCCCCGACATCGTGCGCAGCGTGACCGGTGAGGACGTCGACATGGAGTCCCTCGGCGGCCCCGACACCCACCACAAGAAGTCCGGCGTGTGCCACATCGTCGCCGACGACGAGGCCGACGCTTACACCCGTGGGCGCCGGCTGGTCGGCTACTTCTGCCAGCAGGGTCACTTCGACCGCTCCAAAGCCGAGGCCGGTGATGTCGACCTGCACGCTCTGCTGCCGGAGTCCGCGCGGCGCGCCTACGACGTGCACCCGCTCGTCGAGGCGCTGCTCGATGCCGACTCCCCCTTCGAGGAGTTCCAGTCCAAATGGGCGCCGTCGATGGTGGTCGGCCTCGGCCGGCTGTCCGGCCGCACGGTCGGCGTGCTGGCCAATAATCCGCTGCGCCTCGGCGGCTGCCTGAACTCCGAAAGTGCGGAGAAGGCGGCGCGTTTCGTCCGGCTCTGCAACGCCTTCGGAATCCCGCTGGTCGTCATCGTCGACGTGCCGGGGTACCTGCCCGGTGTCGACCAGGAATGGGGTGGCGTGGTGCGCCGCGGAGCCAAGCTGTTGCACGCCTTCGGGGAGGCCTCGGTCCCCCGGGTGACGCTGGTGACGCGCAAGATCTACGGCGGGGCCTACATCGCGATGAACTCGCGCTCGCTGGGTGCCACCAAGGTGTTCGCCTGGCCCGACGCCGAGGTCGCGGTGATGGGCGCCAAGGCGGCGGTCGGCATCCTGCACCGCAAGACCCTGGCCGCCGCCCCCGAGGACGAGCGCGAGGCGCTGCACGAGGAACTGGCCGCCGAGCACGAGCGCATCGCGGGCGGGGTCGACAGCGCCATCGAGATCGGGGTCGTCGACGAGAAGATCGACCCGGCCCACACCCGCAGCAGGCTCACCGAGGCACTGGCCGAAGCCCCCCACACCCGCGGCCGCCACAAGAACATCCCGCTGTAGAACCTCGCGGCCGGTGCGGATCCGGGCACGTTTCAGACCCCGGCGAGGAACTCCTCCGCCGCTTGTTCGGCCCGTTCGCGATCGGTGACCACCAGCCCGATCCGGGTGCGCCGGTCGAGGATGTCGTCGGCGTCCAGCGCTCCCTCGTGGGTGACCGCGTACTCGAACTCCGCGCGGGTCACGTCGATGCCGTCGGCGACCGGATCCAGCGGCCGCGCGCAGTGCGCCGAAGCGATGACGGCCGGCGCCTCGGCGCCGTAACGAGCCACCAGGGACTCGGGCAATCCACGCGGGTCGGCCGCGGCGGCAACAGCGGGATTGGCCGGGGCTCCGACAAGTGGCAGGTCGGCGGTCCGGCACGGCCCCGCCTTGAGCGCCCGTCGGGCCACGGCCTGGTCCAGAACGTCCTGCGCCATGTACCGGTACTCGGTGAGTTTGCCCCCGACGACGCTGAACATCCCGGCGTCCGACTCCAGCACGGCATGGTCGCGCGAGAGATCCGAGGTCCTGGACTCCTTACCGGGGCCGGCGTCGATCAGCGGCCGCAGCCCGGCGTAGGCGCCGGTCACCTCAGACGTCGTCAGCGCCGTCTGCAGTGCGGTGTTGACGGTGTCGAGCAGGAAGGCGACCTCCTGCGGCGTCGGCTCCGGCACGTCCGGGACCGGACCGGGAGACTCCTCGTCGGTCAGCCCCAGATATACCCGTCCCAGCTGCTCGGGCATGGCGAAGACGAACCGGTTGGTCTCACCGGGGATCGGAATCGTCAGCGCCGCAGTCGGATTGCCGAATGACGCGGCATCGAAGACCAGATGCGTCCCGCGACTGGGCCGCAGCCGTATCGACGGGTCCACCTCGGCGGCCCACACCCCGGTTGCGTTGATCACCGCCCGCGCTGACACGTCCAACGTCTGTCCGGTCACTTCGTCGGTGAGCCGCACCGACGACCCGGTGGCGCGCGACGCGGTGACCCGGGTGAGAATGCTCGCACCGTGCTGGGCGGCGGTTCGCGCCACCACGACCACCAGCCGGGCGTCGTCGATCAGCTGGCCGTCATAGGCCAGCAGCGCCCCGTCCAACCCCTCGCGGCGCACCGTCGGCGCCATCGCCACCGCCTGCTCGGCACTGATCCGGCGCGGCCGCGGCAACACCGAGGACTTCGTGCCGGCCATCGCCCGCAGCGCGTCACCGGCCAGGAATCCGACCCTGACCAGGGCCCGTTGCGACCGGCTCATCGACGGCAGCAGCGGAACCAGTTGCGGCATCGCCCTGACCAGATGGGGGGCGTTGCGCGACATCAGGATTCCGCGTTCGGCGGCACTGCGCCGGGCGATGCCGATGTCACCGCTGGCGAGGTAGCGCAGACCGCCGTGTACCAGTTTCGAGCTCCACCGGCTGGTTCCGAAGGCCAGGTCGTGCTTCTCCACCAGCGCCACCGACAGTCCCCGGCTGGCCGCGTCCAGTGCGATGCCCGCGCCGGTGATCCCGCCGCCGATGACGACGACGTCAACCGAGGCGCGGTCAGCCAGCGCACTGATCTCGGCGGTACGCCGCTCGGCGTTAAGGGCGGTGTTCATCGGCACAGGTATCCGTTCGATGCGCCGCCATCGCTTCAGGCGGGCGCGAATCCTCCATACTGTAACCCGTGGCCGAACCCGAGACCGGAGACCTGCTGCCCCCGATGGCCTGGGATGCCTGGGGCGACCCGGAACTGGCCAAGCCGTTGTCCGACGGAATCCGGACACTGCTCGAGCAGGCGCTCGGGGTCTCCGGGGTCGAAATCCCCGCACCCGGTCTCGACGAGGTGACGCTGTCCCCCTCGGCCCTGGCGCAGGGTCACCGGGACAGCCTGGCCGCCATTGTCGGCCGGGAGTACGTCAAGACCGGCGACCGGGACCGGCTACTGCATGCCGGCGGCAAGTCGACACCGGACCTGCTGCGCCGCAAGCAGACTCATCAGGACGCGCCCGACGCGGTGGTCATCCCGGGCGGCGAGGACGAGGTGGCGGCCATCCTGGGCTACTGTTCGCGCAACCGTGTCGCCGTGGTGCCCTTCGGCGGCGGCAGCAGCGTGGTGGGGGGGCTCGACCCGGTCCGGGCGGACTTCGACGCCGTCATCACGCTCGATCTGCGCCGCTTCGACGCGTTGCTCCGGCTCGACGAGATTTCCGGCGAAGCGGAGTTGGGCGCCGGGGTCACCGGGCCCGACGCCGAACGCCTGCTCGGCGAGCGCGGCTTCTCCCTGGGTCACTTCCCGCAGAGCTTCCGCTTCGCCAGCATCGGCGGCTTCGCGGCAACCCGGTCCTCCGGCCAGAACTCGGCCGGCTACGGCCGGTTCAACGACATGGTCCGCGGCCTGCACGTGATCACCCCCGCCGGCCCGCTCGATCTCGGCCGGGCCCCCGCCTCGGCCGCCGGCCCGGATCTGCGCGAGCTGTTCTGCGGCTCCGAGGGGGTGTTCGGCGTCATCACCCGGGTGCGGCTTCGGGTGCACCCGGTTCCCGAGACGGTGCGCTACGAGGCGTGGTCGTTCCCCGACTTTCCCACCGGGGCCGACGCGCTGCGCGCGGTCACCCAGACCGGTACCGGGGCGACGGTACTGCGGCTGTCCGACGAGGCCGAGACCGGCGTGAACCTCGCCACCACACACAGCATCGGCGAGCAGAGCATCACCGGCGGCTGTCTGGCGATCACCGTGTTCGAGGGCAGCGCCGCCCACACCGAGAGCCGGCACGCCGAGACGTACGCCCTGCTCGCCGCACACGGCGGCACCCCGCTGGGCGAGGGCCCGGCCCGAGCCTGGGAGCACGGCCGGTTCGACGCCCCCTACCTGCGTGACTCGCTGCTGCGGGCCGGGGCGCTGTGCGAGACGCTGGAGACCGCCACGAACTGGTCGAACATCCCGCGGCTGAAATCGGCGGTGACCGAAGCGCTGAGTTCTGCACTGGGCGCAACCGGTACGCCGGCACTGGTGATGTGCCATATCTCCCACGTCTACCCCACCGGCGCCTCGCTGTACTTCACCGTCGTCGCCGGACAACGCGGTGACGTCGCCGAGCAGTGGCGTTCGGCGAAGCTAGCGGCGAGCGACGCCATCGTCGCCAACGGGGGCACCATCACCCATCACCACGCGGTCGGCGTCGATCATCGGCACTGGATGCCCGCCGAGATCGGGGAACTCGGCGTCGAAGTGCTGCGGGCGGTCAAACAGGCCCTCGATCCGGCCGGAATCCTCAACCCGGGCAAGCTGATTCCGTGAACCGGGTGACCGTCCTGACCAACCCGATGGCCGGTCACGGCAACGGCCCGCACGTCGCGGAGAAGGCCATCGCCCGATTCCAGGCTCTCGGTGTCGACGTCACCGCGATCATCGGACGCGACGCCGCCCATGCCCGCGAACTGGTCGGCCGGGCGGTCGCGGAGGGCACCGACGCGCTCGTGGTTGTCGGTGGCGACGGCGTCATCCGATTGGCGTTGCAGGAGTTGGCGAACAGCGACATTCCGCTGGGTATCGTCCCGGCCGGAACCGGCAACGACCATGCCCGGGACTACGCGATTCCGACCGGTGACCCGGCCGCGGCCGTGGACGTCATCACAGCCGGACACACCCGGACGGTCGACCTCGGCCGGATCCGCGGACCGGACGGATCAGTCTCCTGGTTCGGAACGATCGCGGCGACCGGCTTCGACTCGCTGGTCAGCGACCGGGTCAACCGAATGCGCTGGCCGCACGGCCGGATGCGCTACAACCTGGCGATCGTGGCCGAACTCTCCCGGCTTCGGCTGCTGCCCTTCCGGCTGGTCTTCGACGGCGAACGCGAAGTCGTCGCCGACCTGACTCTCGCGGCGTTCGGCAACACCCGCAGTTACGGCGGCGGTATGAAGATCTGCCCCGGCGCCGACCCGTCCGACGGGCTGCTGGACGTCACCATGGTGCGCACCGCGTCGCGCACCAAGCTGATCCGCTTGTTCCCCACCGTGTTCAAGGGCACTCACATCGCCCTGGATGACGTCACCACCGACCGCGCCCGCACGGTCACCGTGGACTCACCGGGTATCAACGCCTACGCCGACGGCGACTACGTGTGCCCGCTGCCGGTCGAGATTTCGGCGGTGCCGGGCGCGCTGAGGATTGCCGTCGGCCGCTAGCCGACACCGCGGCTGAGCCAGCTGATCTCACCGCTGTCGCCGCCGTCGCGGTAGGGCTCGAGCGCCTCGTCCCACGCCGTGCCCAGCACGGTGTCCAACTCCGCCGCCAGGGTGTCGGCGCCGGCCGACATCAGGGTGCGCAACCGCATCTCACCGACCATGATGTCGCCGTTGGCGCTCATCGCCCCGCTCCACAGACCGAGTTGGGGGGTGTGGCAGAACCGCTGGCCGTCCACACCGGGGCTGGGGTCCTCGGTGACCTCGAAGCGCAGCACCGACCACGACCGCAGCGCACTGGCCAGCCGGGCCCCGGTTCCCACCGGACCGACCCAGTTGGTGACCGCCCGCAACTGACCGGGCATCGCCGGCTGGGGGGTCCACCTCAGATTCGCCCCCGCACCGAGGGTCGACGACAAAGCCCACTCGACATGCGGGCACACCGCCGCGGGCGAGGCGTGGAGGTAGACCACGCCGGTCGTCGCGTCGGCGAACTGATTCGACGCACGCATCACTGCCTCCTTCGGCTCCACTCGGGACGTCTTCCCCAACGACCTGGTGTTTCCAAAGATGCAGTTGCGCCGTACGGGTCTATTGTGCCCCTTGAGACCCCTGTTGCGCTAGTCCTAGTTGAACTCGGCCAGAACCCGGTCAGACAGTGCAGGCCAGAGCGGTTTCGCCCAGTCCCCGAAATCGCGGTCGGTCAGTGCCACCAGGGCGATCCGGCGGACCGGATCGACCCACAGGAACGTGCCGGACTGCCCGAAGTGCCCGTAGGTGGCCGGTGAGTTCGCCGACCCCGTCCAGTGCGGCGACTTGCCGTCGCGAATCTCGAAGCCCAGACCCCAGTCGTTGGGCCGCTGGGAACCGAAGCCGGGCAGCACACCGTCCAGGCCCGGGAACTGGACGCGGGTGGCCTGGGCGTGCATCGGCGCCGACACGGTGCGCGGGCTGAGCAGATCGGCGGCGAACGCGGCCAGGTCGGCAACCGTGGACGACGCACCGAACCCGGCCGTCGCCGTCCCGCCGTCGAGGCGCGAGGCGGTCATTCCCAGCGGGGCGAAGACCGCTTCACCGAGATAGCGGCCGAACTCGATCCCGGACTGCGCCTGGACCGTCTCGGCCAGCACCGCGAAACCGTGATTGGAGTAGATCCGGCGGGTGCCCGGCGGGGCGAGCACCTCCCCCGACTGCATGGCGAGTCCCGAGGCGTGCGCGAGCAGGTGACGCACCGTGGCGCCGGGCGGGCCGGCCGCGGTGTCGAGTTCAACGACGCCCTCCTCGACCGCGACCTGGGCCGCACGCGCGACCAACGGTTTGGTGACCGAGGCCAGCCGGAACACTCTCGCCGTGTCGCCGCGGGCGGCCAGCACACCTGACGGCGCGACCACCGCCGCGGCGGCATTGCGCACCGGCCAGTCGGCGATCAGGTCGAGGGATTCGGACATCCCCGCAACCGTAGCGGCGACTAGGGTCTGCAGACCATGAGTCAGACGGTGCGCGGCGTGATCTCGCGGAGCAAGGGCCGACCGGTCGAACTGGTCGACGTCGTCATCCCCGATCCCGGCCCCGGTGAGGTGGTAGTCGCCGTCCAGGCCTGCGGGGTGTGCCACACCGACCTGACCTACCGCGAGGGCGGGATCAACGACGCCTATCCGTTCCTGCTCGGCCACGAGGCGGCCGGAATCGTCGAGACGGTGGGTGAGGGCGTGACCCGGGTCGCGCCGGGCGACTTCGTGATCCTCAACTGGCGCGCGGTCTGCGGGCAGTGCCGGGCGTGCAGACGGGGACGGCCGTGGTACTGCTTTGACACCTTCAACGCCGCGCAGAAGATGACGCTGACCGACGGCACCGAGCTGAGCCCGGCACTGGGCATCGGCGCGTTCGCCGACAAGACCCTGGTGCACGAGGGCCAGTGCACCAAGGTCGATCCCGAGGCCGACCCTGCGGTGGCCGGACTGCTGGGCTGCGGGGTGATGGCCGGCATCGGGGCGGCCATCAACACCGGGGCGGTCGGCCGTGACGACACCGTCGCCGTCATCGGCTGCGGCGGAGTGGGTGACGCCGCGATCGCCGGTGCAAAACTCGTCGGCGCCCGGCAGATCATCGCCGTCGACACCGACGACACCAAGCTGGCCTGGGCGCGGGATTTCGGCGCCACCCACACCGTCAACGCCCGGCAAGCCGACGTCGTCGAGACGATTCAGAACCTCACCGACGGCAACGGCGCCGACGTGGTGATCGACGCGGTCGGCCGCCCGGAGACCTGGAAGCAGGCGTTCTACGCCCGGGATCTGGCCGGAACCGTTGTGCTGGTCGGTGTTCCGACCCCGGAGATGACACTGGAGATGCCGCTGGTCGACTTCTTCTCCCGCGGCGGGTCGCTGAAGTCGTCGTGGTACGGCGACTGCCTGCCCGAGCGCGACTTCCCCACCCTGATCTCGCTGTACCGGCAAGGTCGGCTGCCCCTGGACAAGTTCGTCTCCGAGCGCATCGCGCTGGACCAGGTCGAGGAGGCCTTCCACAAGATGCACGCCGGTGAGGTGCTGCGCTCGGTGGTGGTGTGGTGATCAGCAGCGGTGTCCAGCGGGTGGTCACCCACGGCACGTTCGAACTCGACGGCGGCAGTTGGGCCGTCGACAACAACATCTGGCTGGTCGGCGACGACTCCGAGGTGGTCGTGATCGACGCCGCCCACGATGCGACGGCCATCCGGAACGCGGTGGCCGGCCGCCACGTCGTCGCGGTGGTGTGCACCCACGGCCACAACGACCACATCACCGTCGCCCCGCAACTGGGCGCGGACCTCGACGCCCCCGTGCTGTTGAACCCGGCCGACACCATGCTGTGGGAGATGACGCACGGCGACAAGCCTTTCCGCGCGTTGCGCGACGGTCAGGCCCTCACCGCCGGCGGCATCGAGTTGCACGCCATCGCCACCCCCGGCCACTCGCCCGGGTCGACATGCCTGTACGCACCCGCGCTGGGCGCGGTGTTCTCCGGGGACACCCTGTTCCACGGCGGGCCGGGCGCCACCGGCCGGTCGTTCTCCGACTTCCCGACTATCCTCGCCTCGATCAAAGATCGACTGGGGGCGCTGCCGGCCGACACCGTGGTGTGCACCGGTCACGGCGACTCGACCACCGTGGGCGACGAGCTGGTGCACTACGACGAATGGGTGGCTCGCGGCCACTGAACCGGCGCCTAGGCCAACTCCGCCATGCTGCGCGGGTCGATGAGCACCTTGGCGTGCTTCTCGGGGTCACCCAGCGCCTCAAACGCCCCCGACACCCCGTGTAGCCCCACCTTGCCGGTGACCAGGGGCGCCGCATCCAGCTTCCCGTCGGCCAGCATGCGCAAGGTGTCGTAGAAGTCCAGCGGGGTGTAGCCGAACACGAAGCGCAGGTCGATCTCCTTGGCCAGCGCCATCGTCGGCCGGATCTGGTCGTTGCCCATGCAGACCCCGACCACCACCACTCGCGAATTCAGCGGCGCCGCCGACACGACCCCGTCGATCATCCCCGGCACACCGACACACTCGAAGACCACCGGCCGCTTGGGCCCGGCCGCGCCCGTCGTCTCCGCGGCGCGGTAGACGTGCTGCCAGCCGGGAAGCTTGCGCAATTTGTCCATCGACGACAGCGCGAGTTCGTAGAGCGCGGGAACCTCGCGGATCACACCCTTGGGGTTGATCCTCTGGTATGGCGAGTCGACCGCGGGGTCCACCACCACGTCGGCGCCGCAGCGGCGCGCCAGGTCCCGGCGGGCGGGGGAGAAGTCGCTGGCGATCACGGTGCCCACCCCGACGGCCTTGAGCTGACAGATCACCGCCAGCCCCACCGGTCCGCAGCCCACGACGACGGCGGTGTCGGACTTCTTCACCGCGGCCCGGCGCACGGCGTGCAGCGCGACCGCCATCGGTTCGGTCAGCGCCGCGATGTCGGCGGGCAGCCCGTTGGGCACCGGGAAGGTCAACGACGCCTCGACCAGAACCCGCTCGGCGTACCCGCCGGGTGCCAGCGGCGACAGCCCGGTCAGGTGCACCCCGCCGTGGCTGCGCACCAGCGGGAAGGAGACGACGGTCATGCCCTCCTTGAGCGACTTCGGCGTCTTGGGTCCGCGCTCGGTGATGACCCCGGAGAACTCGTGGCCCATCACGGTGGGGGTGTCCCCGCGCATGAAGTCCGGGTAGCCCATGGTGTCCATCACGCCGGTCAGCTCATCGGCGTGGTCCTTGGCGTGCAGGTCCGAGCCGCAGATACCGCAGGCGCGCACGTCGAGCACCAGCTGGCCGGCCGCCGGCCTCGGGTCGGGCAGCTCGACCACCGAGAGGTTTCCGTGCGCGCAGCTGACAGCCTTCATTCCAGGCAGTCTAGGCAGCCCGCGGCACGCTCAGCGGATGGTTCCGCGCCCCGGGATCAGCGGCAGGTCCAGCGGCGTCACCCAGCCCGGCGGCAGGTCGTTGACGGCAGGAACCGCGTTGAGCGCACGCAACCCGGTGGCCAGGCACCCGGCGGTCGCGGCGTCGCGGCCGGAGCCGTCGGTGAAACGGAACGCGGTCTCCTGGAAGACGCTGGGCGTTCCCTCGATCTCCACGCGGTAGACGTCGTCCTGGTTGCCCGACGGCCAGTCCGGCGCCGCGTCGTGGCCGATGCGGTTGACGTGCTCGAGCTGGATGCGGGTCTCGCCCCGGTACACCCCGTTGATGGTGAACCGCACCGCCGCAACCCGCCCAGGTTCGATGAGGCCCTTGACTGTCGTGCGCTCAGTCGGGGTCACCCACTTGTCCCAGGTGGTGGTGATCGCGTCCAGTTCGATCCCGGCGGCATATGCGATCATCGGAACCGTTGCGCCCCAAGCGAATACCAGGATGTCACTGTTCTCCAGCAGCGGCTTGTACTCCGGCTCGCGGCCGATGCCCATCTCGAACTCGTAGGCGCCCTCGTAGTTGGTGTAGTCCAGCAGTTCCGAGGCGCGCACCCGGCGCACCTCCGAGCACAGGCCCATCAGCGTCATCGGGAAGAGGTCGTTGGCGAAGCCGGGGTCGATACCGGTGGTGAAACACGACGCGCCGCCGGCCTCGCAGGCCGCGGCGATGGGCTCGATCCAGTTCGGCGGGTTCAGGTGCATCTTCGGCCACACCCACGGCGTCATGGCCGTGGAGCAGACGTCGATACCGGCCCGCAGGAACCGGCCGATCAGGTCGATGTTGGCGTCGGCGTGTGCGGCGGTCGGGCCGTAGTGCACCAGGGCGTCGGGCCGCAGCGTGATCAGCGCGTCGGCGTCGTCGGTGGCGACGACGCCGGTCCGGTGACCCAGCCCGCAGATCTCCCCGGCGTCCAACCCCACCTTCGCCGGGTTGCTGACGCCGATGCCGATCAGCTCGAACTCCGGGTGCTCGAGGATCTCCGGGATGACCATCTTGCCGACGAAGCCGGTCCCGTAGACGACGACGCGCTTGGTCATATCAGTGGGTTGCTCTGGCGCGCAGTGCGTATCGCCGCTCGGCGTAGGCGAGGTCGTCGCGCCACAGCCGCGCGGCCATCAGCTTCATGATCGGCCGCAGCAGCGGGGCGGCCCGCAGCGAGTACTGGAATCCGGTGCGGTCGGACTGGGCGATCACCGCTTCGATGACGGCGGTGCGGGGCCGCCCGTCCGGACCGTCGCCCAGCGGCGTCGCATGCGTCTCGACCACGCTGCCCGCTCCCTGGCCCTCGACGATGTGCATGACGACGGTGCGCGGTTCGGGCACGGTGAACTCGGCGATCACCGGCACGCCGAGCCGGCCGAGATGGAAGGTCACCGCGGTCTGGAAGACGTCGGAGTCCTCGTCGGCGTCGACCGGCGGGGCGCTGAGCACCTCGAGTTGGGCGAACGAGTACGGGTGGAACCAGGCGCCGTGCCACGGGTCCAGGCGGTTGGCGATGACGTCGCGCGGCTCGCACACCCCCTCCATGCGCGCCACCGCCGCCAGTTGCGGGCCGGTGGGCCGCACCGGCAGCACCGGCACGTCCAGCGGGTCCTCACCGCCGACCTTGTCCAGCCGCACCCAGACCAGCACGCCGTCGTCGTGGGCGGGCAACGGCTTCCAGCCGAACTCCCGGCCGCCGTCCAGTCGCAGCCCGTGCCACGGGCAGACCAGTCCCCCGCAGACCACCTTGCCGGTCCGCAGGTCCGCGCCGAGGTGCGGACAGGACGCCGGGCCGACGCGCAGGGCGCCGTCCGCTCCGCGCCAGGCGACGATCTCTACACCGGCCACCGTCGTGCCGAACGGCCGCTCGCCGCACACGTCGGTGCTGGCGCCGAAGACGAACCAGTTCCCGCTGGGGCGACGCAGCCCGCGCTGCAGGGCTGCCTCGATGATGGCCGGCTCGGCCTGCCGATAGGTGGGCGCCTGACCGGCCCAGTCGAACTTGGGAAGCACCTGCACCGGATTGTCCTTCGGCAGCCGCTCGGCCAGCCGGCCCCACAGGTCCATCAGCCCATGCCTTTCCCCGCAAGCCGTCGCAGCAACGGTGAGCGTCCCTGCACCGGCACGGTGTACAGGGTGTGCCCACTGACCCCCCATCCTGCCAACAGCCGATTGGCCGCCGACCACCCGGTGGTCGCCGCCCGTTCCATCAGCGCCACCGGAAGGTCGATCCGGATGCCGTCACCGGCCAGCACCAGGCCGGGCACCGGGGTGTCGATGGTCGGCCGCTCGGCGAACGAACCCGGCGAATAGAGCGGGAAATCCTGCTTGAACAGAATCCGCTCGGAGACGATGCCGGCCCCGGCGGTCTCCGGATAGACCTGGTGCAGCCTGCTCAGCATCTTCTCGCGCAGCCCGTCGAACGGCGGCGGGTCCTGCACCACATAGGCATGCACCTCGACGACCGCGCCGCCGTGCGCGCGGGCCCATTCCGCGGCCTGGCGCTCGTAGCTGCTGACCACGCTGATGTTGTCGACGGGGTCCAGTCCGCCGGTTCCCAGGAACGGTGGCCGCTCCGCGGCCACCGGTCTGTCCAGCCAGAGGCGCTGGACCACGAACGGAGGAGCCACCCGCAGGTCGGCGATTCGCCGCCGCCAGTCCGCGTCACCGAGATCCGGCGACGCGGCGACGATCTTCTGCAGCCCCGGCACGTCCGCTGCCAGGACCACCCCGTCGGCGTCGATGACCCGGCCGTCGTCGGCCTTGACCTGCATCTGCCTGGTGCCGCCGAGGCCGATCGACTCGGCCGAAACACCCGTGTGGAACTTCACCCCGCATCCGGACAGGTACTCCCCCAGCGGGTTCCACAGCGCGGTGTCGAAGTTCGACTCGGCCACATCGAAGATCAGGCCCTCGCTGGAACCGAGGAAGTAGATGTGGAACATCGCCGCGAGCTCGGCTGCCGACAACTGCTCGGGGGGCGCGAAGAAGCTGCGGGCGAAGACCTCGAACGCCAGGTGGCGGGCCGCCGGAGGAAAGTTGATGTCGGCCAGGAAGGTTGCGGAGTCCTTCTCGTCGAGGAGGTCGTAGATGCCCGGCACACTGACTGCGGCAAGCGGCGCAACGGATTTCGCCTTGACCTTGATCAGGTCGCGAAAGCGGAAGGTCGGACTTCGCATCGCGAAGACGACGGCGTTCCACGGCGGGGTCTTCGGCAGTCCGCGGAAGGTGTCGCGGCGGCCCTCGCCGTCGATCAGCGGGTAGTCCTGCACCGCGCGCAGCCGCGCCAGGGTGGGGTCGCTACGGCGCAGCAGCGCCCTCAGGTTGTAGTACTGGCGGAAGAACGCATGGAATCCCCGGTTGTTGGCCGCCTCGCTGCCGTCGTCGAGGCGCTCGGTCCAGCCGGCCACCCGACCACCGAGGTTGTCCTCCCGTTCCAGGACCTCCACGGTGACACCGCGTTCCACCAGCCCCGCCGCGGCGGCCAGCCCGGCGATACCGGCTCCCACCACGACCACGTGCGGTGGCCGCGGCAACCCGGTGGCACTCGGCAGCCCGGACGGTCCGGGGTGGGCGACCCGGCGGCGATCTGTCATCGGGGTCTCTCTCCCAGGAACGTGTGCACGATGCCGCGTTGCCAGCCCGGCATGGTCTGGCTGTGCACACCGGTGAAACCGGCCGCGGCAAGTCGGCTCTGGAATCTCGTGGCGCCGTCGAAGCTGGTGACGCTGCGCCACAGGTGACGATAAAGGGTGCTGTCGCCGGTCTTGCGCCAGCCGGCCGGGATGATGATGCCCCAGCAGACCGCGTTCCAGACCGCCTGCGCCGGGCGGGAGTCGGCCACCGAGTACTCGTGCACCGCCAGCGGGCAGCCGGGGCGCAGCATCGCGGCGAAGCGACGCAGTTGGGCGTCCGGGTCGGCGAGGTTGCGGATCAGGTAGGCGGCCAGGATCCCGTCGAACTCCCCGTCGGAGAACTCCTCGATCGGCGAGTGGACGAACCGGACGGTGTCCGGCCAGGTCTTCCCGGCGGCCTGGGCCAGCATGCCGGCCGAGGCGTCGACCGCGACGATCCGCGCGTGCGGGGCCGCCTCCAGCAGAGCCGCGGTGGAGGCACCGGTCCCGCATCCGGCGTCGAGCAGGCGCAACCCGCGGCCCCCGTCGGCAATCCCCATGCGCCGCGCGGAGATTCGCAGATGATCGTGGTAGCCCGGATTGGCTCCCACCAGCGCGTCGTAGGCCGAGGCGCCGACGTCGAACGCCCCGGGCACCTCCGAGCGGCGCAGACCGGCTTTGGACGGCAGACGCACCATCAGCGCCCCTTTCCGGCGCCGCCGCCGGCGGCGCGCTTCTGGCCCTGCCGCTCCCAGAGCAGCAGCACCGCGGTGACCAGTGCCCACCCGAACAGGAAGTCCTCGACCGGGATGTCCCACGGAAACCGGATACCGGAGGAGTGCTTCTCGTTGTAGATCACGATCGGCGCCGACAGTTTGGTCAGCCAGCCGTCGACCGGCACTTGGAACCCCAGCACGATCACCATCGATATCCAGTAGGCGGGTTTGCGGAACAGCCCGGTGTGCAGCACCGCCAATTCCAGCACAGCCACGACGACGACGGAGACGACCGCGGGCAGCGTGTATCCCAGACCGTTCATCGTTCGGCCCGCTCCCCGCGGCGGCGCAGCCGCGCCAGGATCGCCGGGCCGGCGCTGACCGCGTTGTAGGTCAGCAGGCCGCACAGCGGGATGACGATGAAGAACAGCAGCTCCTCCAGCGGCATGAACGGCACGTTGATCCCGCTGACGAATCGGGGGTTGTAGTGCCACACATCCGCCGCGATCGCGATCGCGTCCCACGCCAGAAAGACGGCCAGCACCGGGACCAGGGAACGCAGCAGCCGCAGCGGCTGCCGGTAGACGCCGTCGCCGAACAGTTCCAGCGGCAGCGTGACCACCAGGCACCCGCCGAGCAGTACCAGGTACTGCCACCGGTCCATCGTCAGGCGGCCGTGGACCGGCGGGCCCGCCGAGCCCGAACCAGTCCACCGGTGAACACCTGCACCCGGCGGCCCATGCCGACCGACGCGCGCTGACTGAAGACCGCGAAGTCGATGTCCTCGATGCGGTCGAGGATCTCCGAGTACAGCGTGAAGGCCGCTGTCACGCACGGCCGCGACTGCGGGGCCAGCAGTGCGATGGCCTTGTGCGCCTCGCGGTACTCGGCGCGGGTGATCTCGTGCTGGGCGGCCAGGGCCTGACGCACCCGCGGGTCGGTGCGCTGGTTGTCGTGGCACCAGGTGAGCAGTTCCCGGTCCACACCGAACGCGGCCAGTTCGTCGGCGGGCAGGTAGACCCGGTTGCGTTCCAGGTCCTCGTTGACGTCACGCAGGAAGTTGGTCAGCTGGAAGGCCCGGCCGAGCGCCTCCGCGCCCGGCTTCGCGTCGTCGAGAGGCCCCACGGTCCCGAGGATGGGCAGCATCTCCAGCCCGATCACCTCGGCCGACCCGCGCATGTAGCGGTTCAGCGCCGGCCGGTCCGGGTAGTCGGTGACGGTCAGATCCATCCGCATCGAGGCCAGAAACTCGTCGAACAGGCCCAGCGGGATGCGGTAGGTGCGGGCGGTGTGCAGCACCGCCGGCAGCACCGGCTCGGCGGCGACGTCGGTGTCGTCGCCGCGCAGGAACCGCGACGCCAGCTGTTCCAGCCTGCCTTCGCGGTCGGCCACGGTGGCGTCGGAGTGCAGGTCGTCGAGGATGTCGTCGGCGTAGCGGGCGAACCCGTAGAGCGCGTGCACCGCCGGCCGCTGCGAGGGCGCCAGCAGCCGGGTGGCCAGGAAGTACGTCCGTCCATGCTCGGCGTTCAGCCGCCGGCAGTAGCGGTAGGACTCACGCAGCCGCTCGTCGGAGATCCCGGCGGCGTGCAGTTCGGTGTGGATCATGCC
>NZ_JBJTJF010000143.1:0-10977 GCF_046095365.1 Mycobacterium sp. | reverse complement strand
TGGTCCATCGCAACACGCGATCATCTTCCCACGTCCGGCTCACAGCACCGCCAACGCCGCCGCGGTCAGGCTGGCCAGCAGCATGGACGGTCCGTGCGGTACCGTCCCGCCACGCCCGCCCAGCAGACAGCCCGCCGCAGTCAGCAGCGGGGCGCCGAGCGCGGCCAGCAGCCACACCGGGGCCCCCAGCGCTCCGGTCAGCGCGCCCAGCCCCACCGCGAGTTTGACGTCGCCGCCGCCGAGGCCGGCGGGGTCAGCCAGATGAACGGCCAGGTAGAGCCCGCCCAGCGCGAGCGCTCCCAGGACGGCGGCCGGGCCGCGGCCGCACATCGCCCAGCCGACGAGAATCGCCACGGCTCCGGGCACCGTGAGCGCGTTGGGCAGCCGGTGCCGCCTGAGGTCCGCGATCGACAGAGCGGCCGCCCACACCACCACCGCCCCGCACGCAGCCGCCGGCAGAGATCCCATGGCGCCGCAGGCTATGCCAGGGCGGCCGCCATCTGCTCTCGCGGCGCGGGCCGGCCTGTGAATTGTTCGACCTGGCTGACCGCCTGGTGCAGCAGCATCTGCAGCCCGCTGATGACCTCGCCGCCGGATGCGGCGACCGCTCGTGCCAACGGGGTGGGCCACGGGTCGTAGATCGCGTCGAGCAGCACCGGGACGCCGGCCAGCGTCTCGGCCAGTCCGGCGGCGGCCTCCGCCGGGATGGTGCTGACCACGACGTCGGTCCGCTCCGCCGATTCCCGCAGCCCGTCGTCGCCGAGGCGGTGGAACGCCGTCTCCACGCCCAGCCGCGAGCCCAGTTCGACCAGCCGGGCCGCATTCTGTGGGCTGCGTGCCGCGACGGTGATCTCGTTGACACCCAGCCCGGCCAGCGCCACCACCGCGGCCGGGGCGGTCCCCCCGGAGCCCAGCACGGTCGCCCTGTGCAGACCGCCGCGCCGCGCGGCGTAATCGGCAAGCGCGCCGGCCACCCCGTCGATGTCGGTGTTGTCGGCACGCCAGCCGGTTGCGGTGCGCACCAGGGTGTTGGCCGAGCCGACCAGTTCGGCCCGCTCGGTTCGTTCGTCGGCGACGCGCAGGGCCTCGAACTTACCGGGCATGGTGACCGAAACACCTACCCACTCCGGGCCGAAACCCGCTACGAGAGCGGCTAATTCGTCAGCGCCGCATTCGATGCGCCGGTAGCTCCAGTCGTCCAATCCCAGAGCCCGATAGGCTGCCAGGTGCAGTTGCGGCGACCGCGAGTGCGCGACCGGCGAGCCCAGAACGGCCGCCTTGCGCGCAGTCATCTCATCGTCCGGAATCGAGCACGCCGCTGCTGAGCGCCTTGTCCCGGTTGGCCAGATGCTCCTGGTAGTCGCTGGTGAAGAGCGTGGTGCCATCGGAGTCGATGGTCACGAAATACAGCCAGTCCCCCGCCTCGGGCTTCTCGGCAGCCGCCAGCGCATCCGCGCCCGGCGAACAGATCGGCGTGGCGGGCAGGCCGGCCTTGGCGTAGGTGTTCCACGGAGTCTCGGTGTGGCGGTCCTCGTCGGTGGTGGCCACCTCCTGGCGGTCCAGCGGGTAGTTGACCGTTGAGTCGAACTCCAACCGGTCGTAGTCGCTGGCAAGCCGGTTGTAGATGACGCGGGCCACCTTGGCGAAGTCGGCGGGCTGGGCCTCCTTCTGGACCAGCGACCCCACGATCAACACCTCGTAGGGCGAGATGTTGAGCCCCTTGGCCGACTCCAGGATGCCGCCCTTGACGTAGCGCTCGGCACTGTCTGCGACGAGCTTGGCCAGGATCTCCTTGGCCGACGACGCCGGGTTGATGTTCCAGGTGCCCGGTGCGATCAGGCCCTCGATCCGACGGTGGCTCTGCCCCATCGCGCCGGCCCCCTTCAGCGCCCAGTCCGGCACGTTGAGGGACTGCAGCGTTCCCTCACCCGCGGCGGCCTTCAGGTCCTTGTCGGACACGCACTTTCGCGTCCCGTTGAGGTCCACGCAGCTCGCGTCGGCGATCAGCGAGAAGATGCCCGGGTTCACGTCGCCGGTGCCGACCACCTCGATGTCGTCGAGTTGCTTGCCCTCCGGGATCACCAGCTTGCCGACCCGCGACTTGGCGTCGGTGAGCTTCTGCACGGCTGTCGCCGCCGGGATCTGGGTGCGCAGTTTGTAGAAGCCCGGCTGGATCGCGGCCAGTTCGGCGTTGCCCGATGCCGCCCCGATGAACATCCCGACGTCGCCGATGACGTCCTTGTCCACCAGATCCTGGGCGATCACCGACCCCGAGTCCCCGGGGTGGACCTCGACGATGATGTCGTCCTTGCCCTCGCCGCTGTAGTCCTTTGGCAGCGCCGGGCCGCCGAACAACCTCGGGCCCAGCAGCCACGCCGCCAGTCCGATCGCCAGCAGAACGCCCAGCAGACCCAGCAGCCTGCCGCGGTTGCCCTTGGCCGGGGCTGCCGGCGACGTCCCGCGGGCCGCGCCGACCAGGGTCGGCTCCGCGCGGTCCGGGCGCGGGCCGTCGGGAATCACGTCGTCGGGAATCACGTCGTCGGGAATGAAGTCGCCGGATGTCACGTCGTCGGGCATCGTCACTCTTTCAGTGTCGTGGCCGCGTTGCGGCGTTGGTCGAGCCAGCCTTGCAGGATAGCCACGGCGGCAGCCTGGTCGATCATCCCCCGTTGATTCCTGGCGCGCACCCCCGCCTCGCGCAGGGATCTCGCCGCGCTCACCGTCGTGAGCCGCTCGTCGGCCAGCCGGACCGGCACCGGGCTGATCAGCGCCGCGAGTTCCCCGGCCATGCGGGTGGCGTCGTCGGCCGACGAACCGGCCCGGTCCGCCAAGGTCCGCGGCAGGCCCACCACGACTTCCACGGCACCCGTCTCCTCGACCAGGGCGGCGATCCGGCGCAGGTGGGCACCACCACGGTCGCGGCGCACGGTCTCCACCGGGGTGGCCAGGATGCCGTCGGGATCACTGGCCGCGACCCCGATGCGGACGGCGCCGACGTCGACGCCGATCCGGCGACCACGGCCCGGGTCGTCTGCGCCCGGACGGTCGGGCCGCGGGTCGCGGTCGGCGGTCACCGGCCTCAGCTCCGGTCCAGCTCAGCGCGGACGGCGGCCAGCGCGGCGTCGATGCCGGCCGGGTCCTTGCCGGACCCCTGTGCCAGGTCGGCCTTTCCGCCGCCCCGACCGCCGACGGCCGAGGCCACCACCGCGACGAGGCCGTCCGCCCGCGCACCGGCTTCCCGCGCGGCCTCGTTGGCGGCGACCACGAACGGCACCGACGGGCCGTCGTCGCCGGCGGGGCCCTCGGCGATCAGGACCACGACGGCCGGGGCGGACCCGAGTCGGCCGCGGATGTCACCGGCCAGGGACCGCAGGTCCGCGGCGGTCATCCCGGCAGCCATCTGCCGGGCCACCAGACGGACCCCGCCGACCCGCTCGGCTGCCGCCGCGGCATCGCCGGCCGCCGCGCGCGCGCTGGTCAGCCGCATCCGTTCGAGTTCCTTCTCGGCGGCCCTGAGCCGATCGACGAGCGTGGCGACCCGCCCCGGGACCTCCTCGGACGGCACCTTCAGCGTCGCAGCCAGTCCGGCCATCAGCGCACGCTCCCTGGCCAGATGGCGGAACGAGTCGAGGCCGACGTAGGCCTCCACGCGGCGCACACCGGAGCCGACCGACGACTCGCCCAGGATGGTGACCGGGCCGATCTGCGCGGAGTTCCCGACGTGGGTGCCGCCGCAGAGTTCGAGTGAGAACGGCCCGCCGATCTCCACCACCCGGACCTGATCGGGATACTGCTCGCCGAACAGGGCCATCGCCCCCATCGCCTTGGCCTTGTCGAGCTCGGTGACGAAGGTGTTCACCGGATAGTCGGCCTGAACGGCCTCGTTGGCGATCTCCTCGATCCGCGTCCGCTGGTCGTCGGTCAGCGCGCCCTGCCAGTTGAAGTCGAAACGCAGGTAGCCCGGCCGGTTCAGCGAACCGGCCTGAACAGCGTTGGGGCCCAACACTTCTCGTAGGGCGGCGTGAACCATGTGCGTGCCGGAATGTCCCTGGGTGGCGCCGTGCCGCCAGCCCGGATCCACCGACGCGACGACGGTGTCCCCTTCGACGAACTCGCCGGACTCCACGTTCACCCGGTGCACCCACAGGGTCTTGCCGATCTTCTGCACATCGCCGACGGCCGCTCTGGCCGACTCCCCCGAACCCGTGCCGGCGATCCACCCCACGTCGGCGATCTGGCCGCCTGACTCGGCGTAGAGCGGCGTGCGGTCCAGCACCAGCTCGACCCGTTCGGGCGCAACGGTTTCCGAGTGCAGCCTCGGATGGTGCGCGACCACCGGGACCCGCTTGCCGTCGACGAAGATCCCGAGGATCCGCGCCTGCGAACTGAGCTCGTCGAAACCGGTGAACTCGGTGGGGCCGGCGTCGAGGAGCTCACGGAACGCCGACAGGTCGGCGTGGGCGTGCTTGCGGGCGGCGGCGTCCGCCTTGGCCCGGCGGCGCTGCTCGGCCATCAGTTCGCGGAAGCCGAGTTCGTCGACGCTCAGGCCGGCCTCGGCCGCCATCTCCAGGGTCAGCTCGATCGGGAACCCGTAGGTGTCGTGCAGGGTGAACGCGTCAGAACCGCCGAGCTCGGTCCTGCCGGCCGAGCGCGTCGCGGCGGCGGCCTCCTCGAACAGTTTCGAGCCCGACGCCAATGTCCGGTTGAACGCGGTTTCCTCGGCGACCGCGATGCGCCTGATCCGGTCGAAGTCGGCGACCAGTTCGGGGTAGGACGGCCCCATCGCGTCGCGCACGCACTCCATGAGTTCGCCGACGACGGGCTGGTCGATCCCGAGAAGCTTTGCGGCACGGATGATTCGGCGCAGCAGTCGGCGCAGTACGTAACCGCGGCCCTCGTTGGACGGGGTGACTCCGTCGCCGATGATGATGGCCGCCGTCCGGGAGTGGTCGGCAATGACCCGGTAGCGGACGTCGTCGGCGGCGTTGCCCTGTCCGTAGCCGCGGGGCGCTCTGGCGGCCACCGCGTCGATCACCGGTCGCATCAGATCGGTCTCGTAGACGTTGTCCACGCCCTGCAGCAGGCAGGCGATGCGTTCCACGCCCATCCCGGTGTCGATGTTCTTGCGCGGCAGCGGACCCAGGATCTCGAAGTCCTCCTTGGAGGTGCCCTCGCCGCGCTCGTTCTGCATGAAGACGAGATTCCAGATCTCGATGTAGCGGTCCTCGTTGGCTTCCGGCCCGCCCTCGACGCCGTATTCGGGACCACGGTCGTAGTAGATCTCCGAGCACGGGCCGCACGGGCCGGGGATACCCATCGACCAGTAGTTGTCGGCCATCCCGCGGCGCTGGATCCGCTCGGCCGGCAGGCCGGCCACCTCCTGCCACAGCCGCACGGCCTCGTCGTCGTCGTAGTAGACCGTCGCCCAGAGTCGTTCCGGGTCGAACCCGTAGCCGCCGGCCTCGACCGGCTTGGTCAGCAGGCTCCAGGCCAGTTCGATGGCTTCGCGCTTGAAGTAGTCGCCGAAGGAGAAGTTGCCCGCCATCTGGAAAAAGGTGTTGTGCCGGGTGGTGATGCCGACTTCGTCGATGTCGGGGGTGCGGATGCACTTCTGGATGCTGGTGGCCGTGTCGTACGGCGGTGTGCGCTGACCGAGGAAGAAGGGCACGAACTGGACCATGCCCGCGTTGACGAACAGCAGGTTGGGGTCATCGAGGATCACCGACGCACTGGGCACCTCGGTGTGGCCTGCTGCGACGAAGTGATCCAGGAACCGCTTCCTGATCTCGTGGGTCTGCACGGGTGGGTTGGTCCTTGTTTTGGTGGTTGCGTGGGGGCTCGGGTGTGGCAGGGGGGCACCGCGGGCTTCGACCGCGTTACATTACCGGCTCACCCACCCAGGAAGCTGAGCCTGACCGACCGGAAGCACAACCGCTCGAGGTCTCCGCGGCCCCGGCAGAAAGCCCGCACCTCGTCGGTCAGGTCCACGGCCTCCAGCCTATGTCCGCCGCCGCCGGATGATGGCACGCAACCTGGACAGCCGGCCGGCTATCTCACGCTCGGCGCCCCGGCCGCTGGGACGGTAGTAATCGACCCCGACGATCTCGTCGGGTGGGTACTGCTGGGCGAGCACACCGTCGGGGTCGTCGTGCGGATAGCGATAGCCCCCGGGTTTGCCCAGCCGTGCTGCACCCGGGTAGTGCCCGTCGCGCAGGTGCGCCGGGACCGGACCGGCCTTTCCCGCACGGATGTCGCCGATCGCCGCGCCAAGCGCCGTGGTCACCGCGTTGGACTTCGGAGCGCAGGCCAGGTGGACGGTGGCGTGTGCCAGGGTCAGCTGGGCCTCGGGCATCCCGATCAGCGCGACGGTCTGGGCCGCGGCCACGGCGGTGAGCAGCGCGGTGGGGTCGGCCATCCCGACGTCCTCGCTGGCCAGGATCACCAGCCTGCGGGCTACGAAACGGGGATCCTCCCCCGCCACCAGCATCCTGGCCAGGTAGTGCAGTGCGGCGTCGACGTCGGAGCCGCGGATCGACTTGATGAAGGCGCTGACGACGTCGTAGTGCTGGTCGCCGTCGCGGTCGTAGCGGACAGCGGCCCGGTCCAGGGACTGCTCGACGACCTCGGCGGTGATGGTGCCGCCGGCGGCGGTCTCGGCGGCCACCTCCAGGGCCGTCAGCGCCCGGCGGGCGTCACCGGCCGACAGTTCGACCAGCACGCGGACCGCCTCGTCGTCGATTCCCACGGTGCCGGCCAGCCCGCGCGGGTCGGTGACGGCGCGCAGGACCACCACCCGGACCTCCTCGGCGGTCAGCGGCTGCAACTGCAGGATCAGCGAGCGCGACAGCAGCGGCGCGACCACCGAGAACGACGGGTTCTCGGTGGTGGCCGCCACCAGCAGGACCACCCGGTTCTCGACCGCGGCCAGCAGCGCGTCCTGCTGAGTCTTGGAGAACCGGTGCACCTCGTCGATGAACAGGACGGTCTGCTCGCCGTGCGTCGCCGCCCGGCGGGCCACGTCGATGATCGCGCGCACGTCCTTGACCCCCGCGCTCAGGGCCGACAGCGCCTCGAACCGGCGCCCGGTCGCCTGCGAGATCAGTGACGCCAGCGTGGTCTTCCCGGTCCCGGGTGGCCCGTAGAGAATCACCGACGCCGCGCCCGATCCCTCCACCAGCCGGCGCAGCGGCGAGGCCGGCCCGAGCAGGTGGGCCTGGCCGACCACCTCGTCCAGTGCTGCCGGCCGCATCCTGACGGCCAGCGGTGCGGTGCCGGGAGCCGGGCCGCCCGGGTTCCGACCCGCCCGCTCATCCGGCAGTTCGAAGAGGCTCTCGGACATGCGTCAGGCTTACCATGACCGGCCGCCGCGACCGGCCGACCTCGCGGGGCGCGAAGCGGAACGGCCGCGCGCTTCGGTGGGTTTTCGACGGACTGCTGCAGATTCAGCGACGAGCCGGCACCGTCAAGTCCGGCACCCTCGCACGGCCCCTGGGAAGGCGAGCGCCCCAGCCGGACCTCGCCCCGAAATTCCCAGTTGGGCCGACGTTTGGGCCTACCACGCGCAGCGTGGCCGGGCAAGGATTTCATAGCGGTTTGATTCGGTCACAAAACTTTCGCCGAAACCTTGCGAGGCAAACAAACGGTTGACTAGCTTGGTGAATCTAACTGGAATAAGACGACCTGGCTTGCCCCTGAGTTGCCGAAACGCGTTACGAGAACCGGCATCTGAGGTTGTGGCTGGGCCAAGTCGCGCGAAAGGGAGCACCTGTGGCTGACAAGATCCCCAACCAACCGCTCAACATCGTCGAGAACTTCGTCGACAAGCCCTACACGGTCCAACGGCTGGTTGAGCGTCCCGTGGAGCGGGTCGTCGACAAACCCGTGACTCTGGAGCGGGTCATCGAGCGGCTTGTCGTCGACACCGTCGACAAGGTGGTCGACAAACCCGCTCAGGTCTCCCGGACGGTCGAGCGCCCGGTCGTGACGGTGGTCGACCAGGTGGTCGACAAGCCGGTCAAGGTCTCCCGCACCCTCGAGCGCCCGGTCGTCACGGTCGCCGACACGGTCGTGGACAAGCCGGTCAAGGTCTCCCGCACCCTCGAGCGCCCGGTCGTCACCGTCGAAGACACCGTCGTCGACAAGCCGGTCAAGGTCTCCCGCACCCTCGAGCGCCCGGTCGTCACCGTCGAAGACACCGTCGTCGAGAAGGCGGTGAAGGTGGGCCGGCTGGTGGAGCGCCCGGTGGTCACCGTGGTCGACGAGATCGTCGACAAGGCGCATTCGGTCACCCGGAACATCGAGCGCCCGGAGGTGACGGTGACCGACACCTTCACCGACCGGCCGGTCCAGGTTCAGCGGCTGGTCGAGCGCCCGGTGGTCAATATCCTCGACAAGATCACCGACAAGCCGGCGGAGGTCCAGCGCCTGGTCGAGAAACTGGTCGTGTCGATCGTCGACAAGGTCCAGGAGCGGCCGGCGCAGGTGGAACGCCTGGTCGAGCGGCTGATCGTCGACATCCGCGACAACGTGGTGGAGAAGCCGGTCACCGTCGAGCGTCTGATCGAACAGCCGGTGGTCAGCATCGTCGACAAGGTCGTCGAGGTACCGGTCAACCGAGTGGTCGAGCGGGTCGTGGAGAAGCCGGTCGAGAAGGTCATCACCAGGGTCGTCGAGAAGCCGGTCGAGAAGATCGTCGAGAAGATCATCGAGGTGCCGGTAGAGAAGATCGTCTACAAGACCGTCGAGAAGCCGGTGGAGCGGATCGTCGAGATCACGGTGGAGAAGCCGGTGGTCAAGGTCGTGGAGAAGGTCGTCGAGATCGCCGTCGAGAACATCGTCGAACGGGTGGTCGAGAAGCCCGTCGACCGGGTCGTCGAGAAGATCGTCGAAAAGCCCAACATCGTCGAGAAGGTCATCGAGCGTCCCGTCGACCGCGTCGTCGAGAAGATCGTCGAAAAGCCCAACGTGGTGGAGAAGATCGTCGAGCGCCCCGTCGACCGCGTCCTGGAGAAGGTCGTCGAGAAGCCCAACATCGTCGAAAAGGTGCTGGAGCGCGCCGTCGACCGGGTCGTCGAGAAGATCGTCGAGAAGCCCAACATCGTCGAGAAAGTCATCGAGCGGACTGTCGACCGGGTCGTGGAGAAGATCGTCGAAAAGCCCAACATCGTCGAGAAAGTCATCGAGCGCCCCGTCGACCGCGTCGTCGAGAAGATCGTCGAAAAGCCCAACATCGTCGAGAAAGTCATCGAGCGGACTGTCGACCGGGTCGTGGAGAAGATCGTCGAGAAGCCCAACATCGTCGAGAAAGTCATCGAGAAGCCGGTCGACCGGGTGGTCGAGAAGATCGTCGAGCGGCCCAACATCGTCGAGAAGGTCATCGACCGACAGGTCGACCGTGTCGTCGAGAAGGTGGTCGAGCGGCCCAAGATCGTCGAGAAGGTCATCGACCGGCCGGTGGAGAAGGTACTCGAGAAGACGGTCACCAACCCGGTGCTGATCGAGAAGGTCATCGAGCGTGACGTCGAGTACGTCAACGAGGTGATCGTCGAGAAGCCGGTCGAGACCCGGATCGAGAAGATCGTCGAGAAGCCGGTCTACGTCGAGGTCGAGAAGATCGTCGAGAAGCCGGTCGAGCGGATCGTCGAGGTCGTCGTCGAGAAGCCGGTGATCGTCCAGAAGTTCGTGGAACGGGAAGTCCAGCGGGTCGTCGACCATGGCACTGAGGAGGTGCACGTCACCCGCCGTGTCATGGGCAAGGCCACCGAGGTGGAGGCCCAGTACATCGAGCACGGCACCCGCGAGGTCGAGTGGGTCGAGCGCGCGACCGGCGAGCATCCCGACGACGACATCGTCGGTGACGAGTCGACGGTCTTCCGGGCTCGCGAGGCCTACATCGCCGATCCCAGCATCCGCGAGGACGACCCCCGGCATCCGAACTACCGGAAGGACCGCTAACACCGCACAGCATGACGCCGGGGCGGTCGAAACCCCCTCCCGCCCCGGCGTCATCTCACTGTTCGGGGGACGTGTAGCAAACCAGGCATTACAGTCAGCCCAACCATTCCCACCCGGGAAAGACACCTAAAAGGAGTTAGTTGTGACAGCAACTTCGTCGCCGCGTCGCCGCGGTGCCTCGCTCGCCCTGAGCGGGATCTTCGTGGTGGCCGGCACCCTGCTGGCCAGCGCGCCCCTCGCGGGCGCGGCCCCGTCGACCGAAGCGGTCAACGAGATCAACGACCACTACACGCAGTTCGGCGGTGAGAGTTCGCCGCTCGGCGCCCCGACCGGCGAGGCCGTCGAGGTCAAGGGCGGGGTCGAGAAGGACTACGCCAACGGTGCGATCTTCTACTCCAAGGAGACCGGCCCGCAGGCCATGTACGGCGAGATCTTCAAGAAGTACCAGGCCCTGGGTGGCCCCGGCGGCGAGTTGGGCTTCCCGAAGAACGACGAGAGCGACACCGGCGACGGCGTCGGCCGGTTCAACGACTTCACCGAGGCCAACGGCGAAGAGGCTTCGATCTACTGGGGTCCGGCTTCGGGCGCCTGGGTGATCAAGGGCAAGGTACTGGAGGCCTGGCGGCAGGCCGGCGGCATCAAGAGTCCGTTCGGCTACCCCAACGCCGACACCACCACCGCTGACGGCACCCTCACCAGCACCTTCGTCGGTCCCGACGGGACCCAGATCCAGTGGTCCAAGGCCGCCGGCCTGGTGACCGTCCCGGCCGCGCTGGCCGGCAAGATCCCCGGATTCGGCACAGGAGGGACCACCTCGATGAGCAAGCCCAGCACCGCGCCCACCGCGCCGTCGGTCGAGAAGAAGGGCGGCTTCAAGTGGTGGTGGCTGATCCCGATCCTGGGTCTGCTCGGCCTGCTCGCCTTCCTGCCGCGGCTGTTCCGCAAGCCGGTCGCGGTTGAGCCGGTGAAGGTGGCCGCCCCGGTCAAGAAGGTCGCGCCTCCCCCGCCGCCGGCACCGCCGGT
>NZ_JBJTJF010000142.1:0-3247 GCF_046095365.1 Mycobacterium sp. | reverse complement strand
ATGGCCGGCATGGATCCGGAGGACATGGGTCCGGGCATGGCGCGGCCCGGCGCTCCCCCGCCGGGTTAACTACGGCGCGACGCGCGGATACTCCTCGACCCCACCCGGGTAGCCGCCACCTGTGGTGGTGATGTGCACGTGATCGAAGTGGCCGTAGCCCGAGCCGCCGGGGCCGGCGGGCGTGTAGTACACGCCCCGCCAGATCACGTCCTGCAGGCCGAACCTGTCGGCGTTCCGCAGCGCGTAGTCGCGGATCGCGTCGCCCAGCGCGATGCCCTCGGCGCTTCCGGCGTCGGGGATGATGACGTCGAGGGCCAGCCCGTTGGGATGCCACGGCTTGGAGTCGGGCCGCACGCCGATCATCTCGGTGATCTGCGGGAAGTAGGTGCTGATGTTCCGCTCGGCCAGGATGGTCCTGACCTGCAGACCTTGCTCGGGGCCGACGCCGGGGGGCAGCAGTTCCGGTGCGAAGTCGACGTGAGCCGCCGGTGCCACCACGAGCGCCTCGGGCGCGGGTTCGGCCGGAAGCGCCTCCGGCGCGGGTTCGGCCGGAAGCGCCTCTGCGGGTGCGCCCTGCAGGTCCGTGAGCACCGCCGATTCGACGGCGGGCGCTCCACCGGGCTGTTCGGCGTTGCCCGGGTCCGCGCCCGCTCCCGGGGACAGCGCCAGCGCCGCCGGCAGGACCACGGCCGCGGCCAGCACCGGCCACGCCCTCTTCACACTCCGTTGACAAAACATCACGAAACCATAACGGAACTCCCGGGCCCCGACGAGTTATCGCGACCGGCGAGTTCGTCACACCCGAACCATCCCTCACTGGTTGCGGGCACCCGGGTCCAGTCGATCGCCGCAGTTCACAGGCGTCCAGCCACCCGGACCGGGCGGCTGGACCTTAGCTGGAGCCTTCCCCAGCAAAGTTCGCGTGGCGGGCGGGCGCGACCGGTCACTAAGCTTCCCTGACGGAGGGAAATTCTTCGACCGGACGAGGTCACCGCTGCGGGAAGGCACGACGATGAGTCCCACCAGACACCTGGCCGCCGCCGTCGGCATCGTCCTGCTGTGCGGCGCCGCCGGAGTGTGCAATGCCGGCGAGTCCCACGCGGACCCCGCCATCACCCCCGCCGACATCGACCCGCTGGCCGTCTCGCTGGACGACATCAAAGCGATCTCGGGCGGCGGTTACCTGAACTCCGCGGTCAGCGACCAGCCGGTTTCAGGGCCGGCCGCCGACCCGGGCGGGGCCTGCCAACTGGCGCTCAGCTCCGAAGCCGACCCTGCGGTGTTCGGAACCGGCTGGACCGCCTTCCGATACGTCGATACCACCGGCAGCAACATCTACCTTCGTCAGGCCATCGGCGTGTACCCCGACCCGGCCAAGGCCCAGGACCTCTACGACGAGTTGGACAGCGGACTGCGGGCCTGTGCGCTGACCGGGACCGGGAAAATCGCGATCGCCTCGCTCAAACCCAACGGCGCAACCTGGCTCGAGCCCGGCGACCGGCCGTGCGCCGAGGCCGCGCGGGTGGTCAAGAACGTCCTCTTCCGCGTCGGGTCGTGCCGGCAGGAGCCGGCCGCGGCCGTGATGGCGGTAGCCGAGCAGATCTCCGCGCGGATCAACGCCAAGGCCTGACCCGGCTCGGCTGTCGGCCGGCCGGCCCCAGGCTAAGGAGGGCGCGGTAACCCGGCCCGGATAGCGGATCCCACCTTCCGAACAGCCGCTGATCAGGGCTTTTATCGCAGAACTGGACCGGACCCCTTGCCGGTTCCGCGCGGCGGCCCCCGGCGCGGCGCGCCGGGGCGACACGCCGGGGGGGTCTCCGGCGGCCGTGTTCGGCGATAACAATGCGGAGAGGCCCTATTTTCCCTACGATCGCGCCAATCGGCTTAATCGAAACGAGGAGATCAACGATGGGCAGTGAAGACCTGGTGGCTCGCGGAGTGTCCGGCAAGCTCGAGTGGCTGCGCAAGTCGGTGGCGGAACATCCCGACGGTGCGGCGGACTCGGCGTGGGCCTGGATCAACGACCTGTCCAAGCAGTCCAAGTCCGACGCCGAGGGCGCTGATGCGGACCTCAACCAACTCTTCCGGCTCGGCACCGCGCCCACCAACCTGCACGGGCCGACCGAGGGCATTCTGGTGATGACCACCACCAACGAGAAGTTCGACGCCGTCGTGCGCGCCATCACCGCTCTGTGGATGCCATGGCAGGGCAAGCGTTTCGACAACCAGTCCGCCACGGGTGACAACCGTCTGACGAAGAGCACCGGCCTGGTCGGCAAGCTGCTCTGGCCGCTGTACTCGATGCGCGACCATATCGACGGCAAGCTGGCGTTCGACTTCAAGACCTATGTGGAGGCCGGCAAGGACGACCCGGACATCGACGTCATGGTCATCGACTACGCCGACATCGAGGACAACCCGAAGCTGATCATCCGTAGCGTCCGCGACGAACTCGTCGAGCTCGTGCCCGGCGTGTATCTGGGCAAGATTCTGTTCAAGACAGATTCGGGCTACAACAAGATCGGCTACTTCGCTCTGCGCACCCCGCGCTGAGCGTCCTTCCACAACCGACAACGTCAAGACAGTTCCGTTCCAAATCGCGAGAGGGGTTCCATTCAGATGAGCGACAAGCAGTGGTACGAGAAGCCGTCCCTGGTCATGCAGGTCAAAGCGCTGACCGATCTGCGCGACGAGTTGCGCGCGCACAACCTCTACGAGGGCGAGGGCATCCGGCCCAGCACCGACCTCGGTGCGCCCTCCGAGGAGGCCAAGCGCGCCCGCACCCCGGACGGAACCTTCAACGACCTCTCGGATCCGTGGATGGGCGCGGCGGGCACCGGCTTCGGCCGCAATGCCCCGCCATCGATGACGATCACCCACACCAAGAAACTGCTTGATCCCGACCCGCGGCTGATCAGCCGCAAGCTGATGGCCCGCGATTCGTTCAAGCCCGCCGGGATCGTCAACTCGTTCGCCGCGGCGTGGATCCAGTTCGAGAACCACAACTGGTTCTTCCACGGCAATGGCGACCCGAGCAAGGTGATCGACATCCCGCTGGGCGCCGGTGACGACTTCCCGAAGAACCCGATGCAGATCCGTCGGACCATTCCGATGAACGGCAAGGAGATCGTCGACGGCCAGCCCGCCCCGGTGTTCGCCAACACCGAGACGCACTGGTGGGACGCCTCGCAGGTGTACGGCACCGGCAAGGACAAGCAGTCCGAGGTCCGCACGTTCAAGGACGGCA
>NZ_JBJTJF010000141.1:0-3937 GCF_046095365.1 Mycobacterium sp. | reverse complement strand
GGCCTCTGCCCTGGGATCGGCGGCACCGGGACCACCGGCGGCGGCAACGGCGGCAACGGCGGGGCGGCGGGCTACGGCAGCCTGTTCGCCGGCCTCGGCGGCAACGGCGGTGGCGGCGGCAACGGCGGCAACGCCGACTCCGGACCCGGCGGCACCGCGGGCAGCGGCGGGAACGGCGGCGCCGGCGGCCTGCTCTCGTCCAAGGGCGGACGCGGCGGCAACGGCGGCAACGGCGGCACCTCCAAGTCCGGCACCGGCGGTAATGCCGGCAGCGGCGGAAACGGCGGCCTGTCCGGGAACATCGGCGGCGCCGGCGGAACCGGCGGGAACGGCGGCGGCGGAACCACCGCCGCGGCGTCCGGAGGAAGCGGCGGGTCCGGAGCGTTCGGCTCCTTCCAAGGCGGCTTCGGGGGCGTGGGCGGAACCGGCGGCGGCGGCGGGAAGGGCATCGCGGGCGCACAGGGCGGCTCCGGCGGCACCGGCGGCGGGGCGCTGCTCATCTCCGGCAACGGTGGCGACGGCGGCAGCGGGGGCAGCGGCAACGCCGGGTCCACCAAGGGCAAGCTGGGGCGCAACGGCGTCAGCGGCAGCGGGCCCGGGATCCGGGGCGGCGCCGGCGGCGAAGGCGGTTCGGGCGGGGCTGCCAGCTAACCCCACCGGCACCAGGAAGAGGGGCCCTGCCACGGTGGCGGCCGGGCCACTGGCCGGCGGAGCGTGTCACGCCTGGCGGGCCGCCAGCGCACAGGCCATCTGGGCGTCGTGGGCGTCGTTGTTCAACTCAGTGGCATTCGAATTCAGCGATTCGCCCCCGCCGTGCAAACCCATGACGACGAGGAGCTTGGTGGCGCGCAGGGACCAGGCCCGCATCGGGTTCGAAACCTCGGCCGGCAGACCCGGCGTACCCGCCGCACTCATCGCCGCGGCCGCCGCCTGCCGAAGCGCGGTGCGGCCCACGACGTTTGATCTCCCGACCTCCGGATTCCGATAGTCGACCACGTTGCCGTTGCCGGCGGTCGCGTAAGCGAAGTCCTCGTAGTTCGCCGCGGCTACGTTGAGAGCGGCATCGAACAGCTTGCAGGCGTCAGTCACCGGACTGCCGGCCGGGACGGATTGCACCGGCGGTGCCGAAGCCATGGCCGACTGGGCCGGAACAGGTTGCGGCTCAGAGGGATTGACCGGTTCGGCCGCGCAGTGAGGCGCGTACAGACCAGCCAAGGCCCACATCGACACACCGACTGTCATCAGGGCGCGCCTCATCGTCGTCCTCTCGCCGAGCGCTTGATCGGGGCCGAGAGTACCGCGCAATCACCGCGGAGCACATCGGGCGGTCAGGGCGTGCACTGTTCGACCGATAGGCGGCATCCGACGTTCACGGTGGGTTTCCCGGCCGTACACCTTCACCGTTAACAGTTGGCCCGCGCGAGTGACACAACCAGGTCTCGCACGCGCATCCACCCGATCACGACCGAGAGGCGCCGAGAACAACCGTGTTCACCCGACCTGCCGCATTGCTCGGCGTCTGCCTGCTGGCCGCCATCGCGACCAGCCCCCCGGCCGTCGCAGATCCGCCCGCCGATCCCCCGGTCCAGCCCGCCGCCAACGCCGCGCCGGCGCCGGCGCCGGCGGTGCCCGGGCCGCCCGGTGCCCCCATCGCCTCAGCGGTGCCTGGCAACCTCACCAGCCCGGACGGCTGGGTGCTGACAGTGTCGGCCAAGAACGAGTCCCTGGAACCGGTGGCGTCACTGACCAACTCACCGTGGTCACGCGAGTACGTCGTGGACGGCAGCTTCGAGGGCACGGTCACCGGCTCCGGGAAGACCAAGCTCGCCGGCGGCACACTCGAAGCCGGCTACCAGATCGGCTGCGGAATCATCCAAGACGACATCGAGTCGATCTCGGGCGTGACCGGGATCGCCGGCATCGGCCTACCCTTTGCCACCGGGTCGATCTTCCCGCTCATCCTCGGCGCACAGGCCGGCGAGCAGATCAAGATCGACCTCAAACCGGGCGTGGTGAACATCGTGCCGGTGGCCAAGAAGACCTTCAAGGGCACCAAGTCGCACGTCAACATCCACGGCTACCGCATCAAGGTCGACGGCTGCGCCGGGCAGTCGTTCATCCGGTCCTACGCGACCTTCACCAGCTCCACCGACAACACCGACGACGTGGTGACCTATGTCGGCGTCACCCGGGCCATCTGATGGAAAGGCACACCCTCCCCATGCAACGACTCGCCATCGCCGCGGCCGGCCTGCTGCTCGCCGTGGGCACGGCGCCGGTGACACAGGCCGACCCGCCGGCCGATCCTGCGCTGCCACCGCCCGCGCCCGGGGCGGCTGAGATCGTGCCGGCCGCCAACAACACCGCCCCGGCGCCGCCCCCCGACACCGGTGCCGTCGCCTCGGAAGTGCCGGGCATCGCCACGACGCTCGACGGGCGCACCCTGACGGTGGCCGCCAAGGACGAGACGCAGCTGCCGATCGCCCCGCTCACCACATCGCTGTCGGCCCGGGACTGGCTGGTGGGCGGCACGTTCACCGGATCGACGACCGGGGACGTCGCGGGCGGCACGCTGGAGGTCGGCTACCAGATCGGCTGCGGGGTGGAGATGGACAAGGTCAAGCTCAACGGTGCGCTGACCGGGATCCTGGGCAACACCAACTTCGGCGCGGCCGGGGTGATCCTGCCGCCCTCGATCTCGGTGCAGGCACAGGGTCAGATCGAGGTCGAGCCCAGGCCGGGCACCGTGACGAACGTGACGGTCGACAAGAAGTCCTTCAAGGGCACCTCGGCGCGCGTCACCATCAAGGACGTCCACATCAAGGTGGACAACTGCGTCGGCGCCTCGTCGCTGCGGTCCTACGCGATCCTGACCAGCTCGGCAACCGATGACGACGACGTCGTCGCCTACTACGGCGTCGCGAAGGTCTTCTGATGCGACGGATCAGCGCGCCCGCCGCGATCGCCGTCGCCAGCGCCGGCCGGCCCGTCGGGGATAACCGGAATCCGACCCCGGGCCGGCCGCTAGGGTTGCCGTCATGCGCAAGCACCCCGTGATCTTCGCACTTCCCGCTGCGGCCGTCGCCGTCTGGCTGGCCCCGGTCGCGCTCGCCGATCCGCCCAGCATCCCCACGCCCGGTTCGGAGTCGGCCGCCGCCACCATCGGCGATCTCGACGAGGCCGGCTACGACGTCCAGTTGCAGTACAGCAACGGCTCTCCCGACGCGCCGCTGTCGCAGTGCACCGTCATCGACATCAACACCGCCGGCTCGGCCGGCAACCAGCCGCTCGCCTACGTGACGGTCGACTGCCCGCGGTAACCCCCGGTCAGCCGGCCGGCGGAATCAGAACCGGCGGGGGGACCGCGGCCGGGTCCTGGTAGAACTGCGCGAGTCCCGGGGGCAGCGCGGTGCCGGGTGGCGGCGCGGTTCCCGGCAACGGCTGGCCGAGCTGGTCGCGGGGCATCCGGCCAAGACCGCTGTGCAACAGCGCGTGCACACCCTGATAGGCGTCTACCCGGGCGAAGCCGCTCGGGGTGTTCGGCGACAGGGTGTAGGGCGAGATCTGGTCCTCGTCGGGCATGCCGAAGTTCTGCGGCATCAGCAGGCCCACTGCCGCCAACGGGTCGGAGCCCGGCGCCCCGGCGGGGGCGGGCGCGGCCACCGGCCCCGGTAACTGGGTCAGGTAGCCGGTGATGGCCTGCACCGGATTCACGTCCACCTGCCCGGCCGGCAGCAGGAACGGCACCGCTGGACCCGCGGCAGGCTCGGCGGGGGAGTCAGCCGCGGGATCGGCCGGCGGCGGATCGGCCTGGGCGGCGCCCGGCACGCCAACCAGCAGGGTGGCGACGACGACCGCGGCGGCCGTCCGGATCCGTCGCATCAGAAGACCTTCGCGACGCCGTAGTAGGCGACGACGTCGTCGTCATCGGTTGCCG
>NZ_JBJTJF010000140.1:0-4333 GCF_046095365.1 Mycobacterium sp. | reverse complement strand
AGGCCGACCTGCTTGGCGATCTCGTCATCCCAGTGGATGGGGTTGAGGTCACCGGACACGCCGGCGTAGTTGACCAGGTCGGCGCGGGTCAGGTTGATGGTCCTCTCGGGCAGCTCGTCGCCGACCTTGACCGAACTGAATTCACGCAGTGCCATCGTCGAAGCCACTTTCTCCACTCTCATCACTCCGCCCGGCGAGCGTCGTGTAATTCTCCTGGACGACGTCACCATCCTGGTTGGTGATGACGTTTCGGGTCACGATGATGTCGGTGCCGTGCGCCTGCCGGATCTCATGCAGGTACACGTCACAGAACAGCTTGTCACCGGCGGTCACCGGCTTGAGGAATTTCAGCACCTGGTCGACCTGGACGATCTGCCTGTCGGTGATGCCGATGTCGGCATGGTCGAACAGCGCCCGCTGCGCGGTGTAGCCGAACACCGAGATGAACGTCAGTGGCGCGACGACACCGGGGTAGCCGAGACCCGCGGCGGCCTCGTCGCTGTGGTAGCCCGGGTCGGTGTTCTTCACCGCATGGGCGTACTCGCGTACCTTCTCCCGCTCGACCCGGTAGCAGTCGGGGTACCGGTAGTGGGTCCCGACCAGTTCCTGCGACAGACCCACGACTCAGCGGGACTCTTTGTGCGCCTGATGCTTGCCGCAGTTGGGGCAGAACTTCATCAGTTCTAGCCGGTCGGGATCGTTGCGGCGGTTCTTCTTGGTGATGTAGTTGCGGTTCTTGCACACCTCGCACGCCAAGGTGATCTTGGGCCGCACATCGGTACTGGACGCCACGTCAACTGCTCTCTTTCTCGTTCGTCTGCGTAGCGGTGGGGGGGCTCGATCCCCCGACCTCACGATTATGAGTCGTGCGCTCTAACCAGCTGAGCTACACCGCCATGCCGGCGTCGCCGCCGGTCGAACGGCTCCGCCGAGCCCCCTAACGGAATCGAACCGTTGACCTTTTCCTTACCATGGAAACGCTCTGCCGACTGAGCTAAGGGGGCCTGACCCGCGCCGGCGGGCCTTAGAGAGACTACAGCCTGCGGTTGAACCCGGCCAAACTCCCGCCGAGCCGTGCTTTCACGGGCACAATCTAGGCGGCGAAACCAACCGAACCGAGGAGCCCGATCCTGCGCGTCCTTTTCGTCTGCACCGGGAACATCTGCCGGTCCCCCACCGCCGAGCGGCTCGCCGCCGCCCACGGAGCCGGAATTCCCGACTTCGAGGCGCACAGTGCCGGGGTCCAGGCGGTCATCGGCCGGCCCATGCACCCGGACTCCGCACGTGTCCTGCAGGAACTCGGCGGCGACCCCTCGGGGTTCGTCGCGCGGCAGCTCACCCCCAAGATCGCCGCGGGTGCCGACCTGGTCATCACCATGACCAGGGAGCACCGAAACGCGGTACTCGAGCAGGCGCCGCGCCAGCTGCACCGGACCTTCACCCTGATCGAAGCGGCGCGGCTGGTCTCCGAATTCGGCGCCCGGGAGATACGGGACCTGGCGGGGTTGCGGTCACAACTGGGCTACGACGACCCCGCTGACGTTCCCGACCCGATCGGCCAGGATGCGGACGTCTTCACCAGTGTCGGCTCCATGATCGCCGAATTGATGCCCCCGGTGATGGAGCTGTGCCGGAACTCCCCTCCCTCCGCCTGATCCACGCCCCCTAGGGTTGACCCATGTCCGACCGCCTGTATTTCCGTCAGCTGCTGTCCGGCCGCGATTTCGCGGCCGGCGACGTGATAGCCGAGCAGATGCGCAACTTCGCCTACCTCATCGGAGACCGGGAAACCGGGGAGGCGGTGATCGTCGACCCGGCCTACGCGGCCGGGGACCTGCTGGACACCCTCGAGGCGGACGGCATGAGGCTGTCCGGGGTGCTCGTCACCCACCACCACCCCGACCACGTCGGCGGGTCGATGATGGGCTTCGAGCTCAAGGGGCTGGCAGAACTCCTCGAGCGGGTCAGCGTGCCGGTGCATGTCAACACCCACGAGGCGCAGTGGGTGTCGGGGGTCACCGGAATACCGCTGAGCGACCTCACCGGCCACCGGCACGGCGACACGGTCTCGGTGGGCGCCGTCGACATCGAACTGCTGCACACCCCGGGGCACACCCCCGGAAGCCAGTGCTTCCTGGTCGACGGCCGGCTGGTCGCCGGGGACACCCTGTTCCTGGAGGGCTGCGGGCGCACCGACTTCCCCGGCGGGGACGTCGACGAGATTTTCCGCAGCCTGCAGCAGCTGGCCGGGCTGTCGGGCGACCCGACGGTGTTCCCCGGCCACTGGTATTCGGCCGAGCCCAGCGCCAGCCTCTCGGAGGTCAAGCGCAGCAACTACGTCTACCGGGTGTCCGACCTGGCCCAGTGGCGCGCGCTGATGGGCGCCTAACCCGGGTACACCGTGTAACCGAGGTCCTTGAGCATGCCCAACTCGACCGCTGTGATGACCCGGACACCGGGACCCTGGCCGTCGTTCGGGTCCATCAGGTAGGTGGTGCCGGCCGGGGCGTGGGCGGGGTCGAGGTGGGTCAGTGAACTGCCCGACGACCAGGGGCTGGGCGTGTAGAGCGGAACGGGTCCCCCGTAGGCGGCCTCGGCGTTCGGGCCGGTGAAGTACAGGCCTCCGCCGGACCCGGTGAGGTTCGGGGTGTAGGCGGCGTTCCAGGTGTAGTCGCCGCCGATCGGCGAGGTCCCGTTCGCCGTCGCGAGGTACTTGTCGTAGGTGGTCCAGTTGCGGTCGATGCCGGACGGTTCGCCCAGTCCGGTCATGAAGCCGAAGGTGTGCAGAAGTTCGTGCATGGCCACCGACTGGAAGTCGTACTGGTTGTTGGGCACGGAGTCGCCCAGCGCCCACGGGTAGGCGAAGTTCACGGTGATCTGGCTGTCCGACGTCGGCCCGTTCTGGTCGACGCCGGTCTGCACCTTGGTCTGCACGACGGTGGCGTAGTAGCCGGGGCCACTGGTGCCGAACTTGGCGAAGGCCGTTGCGAGCAGCCCGGAACTGGGGTTGTTCTGCCCGACCACGTCGTAGGTCAGCGTGACCGGGGCGTTGACCACGATGGAGGACGAGAGTCTGTCCGCCGCGGCCTGCAACGCGCTGCGCTCCGCCGGGGTCCAGTACTGCGAGCCGCTGCCGTAGACGAAGTTGAACCTGACCGAGGCCGGCGAGACGGCCACCGTGACCGGAACGTCGACGGTGCCTCCGTACCCGTCGGCGACGGCCAGGGTGAAGCTGTCGATGGTGTCGGCCGGCGCGGCGCCGGCCAGCGACGCGGCGTGACGGGCCAGTGCGGTCGGCGTGTAGGTGAAGGTCCCGTCTGCGGCGACGACCACGGCTCCCTTGCCCGTCGTCTGGGATCCGTTGTAGCTCAAGGCATCACCGTTGGCGTCGGATCCGATCAGCGCCCCGGCGACGATCCCGGTGGTGACGTCGGGCGCACCGAAGTCGGCCGAGGCCGTCGGTGCGGTGTTGGCGGGCAGGATGTTCACGCCGATCGGCACCGACGTCGTGCCGCCGTGGCCGTCGCTCACCACGACGGTGAACGCGTCGACCCTGTCGGCGGCGGCCGCGGTGAGTTTGGCCGCAGCGTGCCGGGCCGCGGGCGTGGGCGTGTAGGTGAACGCCCCGTCCGCCGCGACGGCCGCGGTGCCCTTGGCGGTGGTCACCGATCCGCCGAAGGTCAGCGGATCCGAGTCGGCGTCGCTCGCGATGACCCGGCTGGAGACCGCCCCGGTGGTGGGATCGATCGCGCGGACGTCCACCGAGGCCGTCGGCGCGGTGTTGGCCGGTCCGATCGAGACCAGGACCGGCACGGCGACCGATCCGCCGTAGTTGTCGGCGACGGTGACGGTGAAGGTGTCGGTGGTGTCGCCCGCGCCGGCGCTCAGTGCGGCCGCGAGGTGCCGGGCGGCGGCCGTCGGCCGGTAGGTGAAGCTGCCGTCCGGGCCGACCGTCACGGTGCCCTTGGTCGTGGTGGCCGAACCGCTGTAGGTCAGCGGGTCGCCGTCGGCGTCGCTGCCGGCCACCGAGCCGACGACCGCACCGGTGGCCGGGTTCGGGCTGCCCACGCGCGCGGTCCCGGTCGGTGCGGCGTTGAAGGCGCCGACCGCGACGGCCACCGGTATCGCGATCGAGCCGCCGTGGCCGTCCGAGGCCGTGACGGTGAAGGCATCGGAGCGGTCGGCGGCGGTGGCCCGGGGGGAGGCCGCCGCGTGCCGGGCCGCGGCGGTGGGGGTGTAGGTGAAACTGCCGGCGGCGGCGACGGCGATCGCGCCCTTGGGGGTGGGGGCGGGGGCGGAGTAGCTCAGGGAGTCACGGTCGGATTCGGCGCCG
>NZ_JBJTJF010000139.1:0-17200 GCF_046095365.1 Mycobacterium sp. | reverse complement strand
GGTATTGGCGGTTTCGACGAGTTGCGAATGCGTCATCTGGTGCCGGAGCCCCCCTACGGCCAGGGCCGGGCGGCGGCGGAGGCCGGGGCCCAGGCGATGACCGATGTCTCCGACGGTCTGCTGGCCGACCTCGGGCACCTGACATCCGCCTCCGGCGTCGTGATGGATCTGCGGGGAGCGGCGCTGCGCGCGGACGCCGACGCGGTGGCGGCCGCCGCGCGGGCGGCGGGGGCCGATCCCTGGGCGCTGGTGCTCGGTGGCGGGGAGGACCACGCGCTGGTGGCGTGTTTTCCCGGTCACCCGCCTCACGGGTGGCGGGTGATCGGGGCGGTGCGCGCCGGTGCGCCGCAGGTTCTGCTCGACGGCGCGGCGTGGTCGGGTCCGGCGGGCTGGCAGTCCTACGCCTGACACCGGCGCCGGTATAGGTTGTCACCCCGTGACGCCCCGCCCGCTGAGTGAGCTCGTCGACGACGGCTGGGCGCGGGCGCTGTCTCCGGTCGCCGATCAGGTCGGTGTGATGGGGGAGTTCCTGCGCGCCGAACTCGCCGCCGGCCGCCGGTACCTTCCCGCGGGTCCTGACGTCCTGCGCGCCTTCGGCTTTCCCTTCGAGGACGTCCGCGTGCTGATCGTGGGGCAGGATCCGTATCCGACCCCCGGCCACGCGGTGGGCCTGAGTTTCTCGGTCGCGCCCGGGGTCCGGCCGCTGCCGCGCAGTCTGGCCAACATCTTCACCGAGTACCGCGCCGACCTGGGCTACCCGGAGCCGTCCAACGGCGATCTGACCCCGTGGGCCCGGCGCGGGGTGATGCTGCTCAACAGGGTGCTCACCGTGGCGCCGGGAACGCCGGCCGCGCACAGAGGCAAGGGTTGGGAGGCTGTCACCGAATGCGCGATCCGCGCCCTGGCGGCCCGCGGGCGGCCGATGGTCGCGATCCTGTGGGGACGAGACGCCGCCTCGCTCAAACCGATGCTGGCCGGCAGTGGGTGCGCGGCCATCGAATCGCCGCACCCGTCGCCGCTGTCGGCGAGCCGGGGATTCTTCGGAAGCCGGCCGTTCAGCCGGGCCAACGAGCTGCTGACCGGGATGGCTGCCGAACCGGTGGACTGGCGACTGCCGTGAGGGCGCCTACCCGCGAGTGACCTTGCCGGCCTTCAGGCAGGAGGTGCAGACGTTGACGCGCTGCTTGTTGCCGCCGGGGCGGGCCGCGGCGTGCACGGTCTGGATGTTGGGGTTCCACCGGCGGTTGGTCCGGCGGTGCGAATGCGACACCGACTTGCCGAATCCGGGGCCCTTACCGCAGATATCGCACACGGCAGCCATGTCAGAAACTCCTCAAATCTTGGTTCACCTGTGGTTTCACCCACCTGCGCGGGGCGTTCCACGCGGGCGACCCGTCAACCGGCAAGGATACCGGCGCGCTGACTCGAACACCAAAATGGCCCGGTGCGTGCGTGACACACTGCGTCGGCGGTCCTGGCTAGGCTGACGCCGAACGGGATCGGAGGTGGGGATGGTCGAGCGGCGGCTGGACGCGACCGCCCTGCGTGAGTGGGCTCACACCTGCGTCACCGCGCTGATCCGCCACACCGACGAGATCAACGCCCTCAACGTCTACCCGGTCGCCGACGCCGACACCGGGACGAACATGCTGTTCACCATGCGGTCCGCCGCTGCGGAGGCGCAGGCCCGGGGTGGCGACGTCACCGCTGCCGCCGAAGCGCTGGCCCGGGGCGCGCGGGGCGGGGCCCGGGGCAACTCGGGGGTGATCCTCTCCCAGATCCTGCGGGCGCTGGCCGAGGTCACCGCGAGCGCCGCGGCCGACCGCGACATCGCCGACATCGATGCCGCGCTGCTGGGGGCGGCGCTGCGGCACGGGGTGGCCCTGGTGGTGGAGGCGATGGGCGGGGAGCTGGTGGACGGCACCGTCGTCTCGGTCCTGCAGGCCGCCGCCGGGGCCGTCGAGGAGGCGCTCGCGCAGGAGGCAGGGCTGGTGGGCGCCCTGGAGGCGGCGGGAGGCGCGGCCGCTGAGGCACTGGACCGTACGACCGGACAGCTGGCGGTGCTGTCCCGGAACCAGGTGGTCGACGCCGGCGGCCGGGGCCTGCTGGTCCTGCTCGACACCCTCGCCGCGACCATCACCGGACACGCCCCGTCCCGCCGCGACTACCCGGCCGCGGCCCCTGCCGCCCGGTCCGGGCCCGCCGAGGCGCCGCCCCCGCAGTTCGAGGTGATGTACCTGCTCGGCGGCTGCGGGGACGAGGCACTGGACCGGCTGCGCGGCCGGCTTCACGCGCTGGGCGATTCGGTCGCCGTGGCGCCGGCCGCCTAAGGGAGCCACTCGTTCCTCGTCCACAACGACGACGCGGGGGCGGCCGTGGAGGCCGGACTGGCCGCCGGCTCGATCAGCCGGATCCGCATCTCGGCGCTGGCGACCGGCCGGGTCGCACCGGGAGGCTGGACCCGGCAGCGGGCCGTGCTGGCCGTCGTCGACGGTGACGGGGCCGCTCGGCTGTTCGGCGGTGAGGGTGCCTGCGTGCTTCGGCCGGACGCCGAACTGGTCGATCCGGCCGACGGGGTCAGCGCCGACCGGCTGTTGCGCGCCCTGGTCGACACCGGCGCCGCCCAGGTGATGGTGCTGCCCAACGGCTACGTTTCCGCCGAGGACCTGGTGGCCGGCTGCACCGCGGCGATCGGCTGGGGCGTCGACGTGGTGCCGCTGCCCTGCGGCTCGATGGTCCAGGGCCTGGCCGCCCTGGCCGTCCACGACCCGGACCGCCAGGCCGTCGACGACGGCTACACCATGGCCAGGGCCGCGGCCGGATCCCGGCACGGGTCGGTGCGTCTGGCCACCGAGCAGGCGCTCACCTGGGCCGGGGCCTGCCTGCCCGGCGACGGCCTGGGCATCTCCGGCGACGAGGTGGTGGTGGTGGACCCCGACCCCGTGGCCGCTGCCGCCCGCCTGATCGATCTGCTGCTCGGCTCGGGCGGCGAACTGGTCACCGTGCTCGTCGGCGCCGGCGCGCAACCCGGCGACACCGCGGCCGACGCGCTGGCCGCCCACGTACGCCGCCGCCACCCGGGCACGGAATTCACCAGCTACCGCACCGACCACCGCGGCGACCTGCTGCTGATCGGGGTGGAGTGACATGGTCTCGCCGGCCGACCGTCTGGACGCGGTGCTGGGCGCCAAGGCCGCCCGGGCCCTGGACGAGACGTTCGGCATCCGCACCGTCGACGACCTGCTTCGCCACTACCCCCGCAAATACAGCCAGGGGATGACGGTCCGGGGCGAGGAGGACGAACCGCCCGCAGAGGGCGAACACATCACCTTCGTCGGCGAGATCGCCCAGGCCGACGCCCGCTGGACCAGCCGCCAGCCCCGCCGCGAGTACCTGGTCGTCACGTTGCGCAACCGTCGTCCGAAAGTCACCGCCACGTTCTTCAACGCCCGCTACCTCAAGGCCGGCCTGGTCGCCGGGACCCGGCTGATGCTGTCCGGCGAAGTCGGCTACTACAAGGGCACCATGCAGCTGACCCACCCGGCGTTTCTGGTGCTGGACTCGCCCAGTGGCAAGAGGTTCGGGACCAAATCGCTGAAGACCATCGCCGACTCGGCCGGTGACCCGACCGGCGAATTCGACATATCGGTGTTCGAGCGCGACTTCTTCCCGATCTACCCGGCCAGTGCCAAGCTTCAGAGCTGGGACATCTACGCATGCGTGCGCCAGGTTCTCGACGTCCTGGATCCGATACCTGAGATGCTCCCGGAATCCGTTCTGCGCCAACGTAATCTGGTTTCCGAGGACACCGCACTGCGGGCGATCCACATCGCGGAGAACGAGCGTGACCGCGACCGCGCCCGCGAGCGGCTGACCTTCGACGAAGCCGTTGGGCTGCAGTGGGCGCTGGTGGCGCGCCGGTACGGCGAACTGGCCGATTCCGGACCGCCGGCCCCACCCCGGTCCGACGGCCTGGTGGCCGCGATGTCCGGCCGGCTGCCGTTCGAGCTGACCGGCGGACAGCGGGAGGTGCTCGAGGTCATCTCCGCCGAACTGGCGGCCGCCAGGCCGATGCACCGCCTGCTGCAGGGCGAGGTCGGCTCCGGCAAGACGATCGTCTCGGTGCTGGCGATGCTGCAGATGGTCGACGCCGGTTACCAGTGCGCCCTGCTTGCGCCGACGGAGGTACTCGCCGCCCAGCACGACCGGTCCATCCGAGACGTCCTGGGCCCGCTTGCGATGTCCGGGCAACTCGGCGGCGACGAACGGGCCACCGGAGTGGCGCTGCTGACCGGGTCGATGTCGGCCGCCCAGAAGCGTCAGGCCCGCGATGCGGTGGCCTCGGGGGCGGCCGGCATCGTCGTCGGCACGCATGCTCTGCTCCAGGACGCCGTGGAGTTCCACCGGCTGGGCATGGTGGTGGTCGACGAACAGCATCGGTTCGGGGTCGAGCAGCGAGACCGGTTGCGCGCCAAAGCCCCCGACGGGCTCACACCGCACCTGCTGGTCATGACGGCCACGCCGATCCCGCGTACCGTCGCGCTGACCGTGTACGGCGACCTGGAGACCTCGACGCTGCGTGAACTCCCGCGCGGCCGCCAGACGATCACCACCAAGACCGTATTCGTCAAGGAGAAGCCGCAGTGGCTCGATCGGGCCTGGCAGCGTGTCACCGAGGAGGTCTCCCGGGGGCGCCAGGCCTATGTCGTCGCGTCCCGGATCGACGAGAACGACGAGACCGGTGCCGACCAGGGCGGGCCGCCGCCGATCACCGTGGTCAACCTCTACGAGCAGTTGAGTCGCGGCGCGTTGTCGGGCCTGCGGCTGGGCCTGATGCACGGCCGGCTGCCGGCCGAGGAGAAGGACGCGGTCATGGCGGCTTTCCGGGCCGGTGAGGTCGACGTGCTGGTGAGCACGACCGTCATCGAGGTGGGCGTGGACGTGCCGAACGCGACGATGATGGTGGTGATGGACGCCGACCGGTTCGGCATCAGCCAGCTGCACCAGCTGCGCGGGCGGATCGGCCGCGGTTCACACCCCAGTCTCTGCCTGCTGGCCACCCGGCTGCCGCAGGGATCCAAGGCCGGTGAACGGCTCGAAGCGGTGGCGGCCACCATGGACGGCTTCGCGCTGGCCGACCTGGATCTGCAGGAGCGCCGTGAGGGAGATGTGCTGGGGCACAGCCAGTCCGGCAGGCCGATCACGCTTCGCTTCCTGTCGCTGGCCGAGCATCTCGATCTGATCCTGGCCGCTCGCGAGTTGTGCGAGTCGGTTTACGCCGCCGATCCGGACAACTCGGGGATGGCACTGCTGGCCGGTCCGTTCACCGGTTCGGACCGTATCGAGTTCCTGGACAAGGCGTGAAGCGCGGAACGCTGCTCTGGATCGCCGCGGTGGCGGCGGTGGCGGTCGTGGTCGCCGCGCAGGTCGTCCTGGCCGCCGGTCGTCCGGATCGGGCCGGGCAAGCCGGTGCGCCGCGGGTCGCGCCGGGAGCCGACGTTCTGGCCGGGATCGCCGTGGTGCCGGAGCGGGTCCGCGGGAACGACTATCGGCGAGCGGCGTTCGGCGACGCCTGGGACGATGACAACGGTGCACCCGGTGGCGGAAACCGTTGCGACACAAGAAATGACATCTTGACCCGGGACCTGACGGAGAAGACCTTCACCGCGACCGGGCGTTGCCCCCGTGCAGTGGCAAGCGGATCGCTGCGCGACCCCTATACCGACTCCACCGTCGCGTTCGTACGGGGAAACCAGGTGGGGACGTCGGTCCAGATCGACCACATCGTGCCGCTGGCCTTCGCCTGGGACATGGGGGCGCGGGACTGGACCGACCAGTTGCGCAAGCGCTTCGCCAATGACCCCGCCAACCTGCTGGCGGTCGCCGGTCAGGCCAACCAGGACAAGGGCGATCTGCCGCCGGGGGAGTGGCTGCCGCCAAACACCGCCTTCCGGTGCCAGTACGCGGTGGCGTTCATCGGGGTGCTGCGCGGCTACCGTCTCCCGGTGGACCGGGATTCGGCCCGGGAATTGCGAAACGCGGCGGCCAGCTGCCCATCCAGCTGACCGCCGCGCGTCGCGGGCGGCTAGATGACTAGCCGGCGTGGCGTGCCGCGGCAGCCTTGGCCAGCCCGCGACCGGATTCGCGGGTGGAGGAGGCAGCCTGACCACGCTTGCTCACCGGGGCCTTGGCCAGTGCGGCGCGCGCCTTGGCCACCGCTTCCTGAGCCTTGGCCACCGCGGGGACCTTGGACAACGCGGGGACCTTGGACAACGCGTCCTGAGCCTTGGCCACCGCGGGGACCTTGGACAACGCGGGAGGCAACGCGGGGACTTTCGCCACCGCGGCCGGGGCCTCGGAGTCGGTCACCGCGGCGTCGACGACCGCCGGAGCCTCGTCGGCGGCGAGCGCCTCCGGGGCAGCCGCCGCGCCGAGCGGGGCCTGTGCCGGAGCGGGCGGGGTGACCAGCATCTGGTCGCCGAGGAGCTGGCCGAGGCCGATGACCGATCCGAACCAGCTCACCGGCAGGCCCGGATCGGTGACGTTGACCGAGGTGCCGTTGGGCGGCGGGAAGTTGGAGATCTTGTAGCTGATCTCGGCCGCCAGCGAGTCGAACATCACGCCGCCGTTCTGCGCCGTGGGTGCCTCCAGCGTGCCCTCGGTCGGGACCGGCGGACTGACCAGGCCGCCGAGGTTGAGCCCGATGCTCTTGACCTCGGGCGGGAGCGGGGCGATCGCGCCCGCCACCCCGGTCAGGTCCAGGTAGCCCGCGCCGTTCAGCACGGCGTTGGTGACGTTGGCCGGGATGTTGATGAGCTCGTTGATCGCCCCCGTGACGTCGCCGTCCTGGAAGTACTGGCCGATGGCGGTGAAACTCCGGGTCAGCTCGACCAGGGGCGCCAGCAGCGGTCCGACGAGACCGGCCACCTGGCCGCTGTAGGGGGTCGCGGTGAACTTGATGATCTGCTCCAGCTGGGCGTAGGCGTCGCCGAGGACAACCGGCAGCACGGCGTAGACGGCCCTCTGGCTCAGCGGGATGCCGGTCGTGATCGGCACGTTGGAGATGTAGGAGCCTTCGGGATCGCCGGGGGACCAGGGCGCTTTGAAGAAGGTGTTGACGTTGCCGACGATCTGTTCGGCGATGAGCTGGATGTCCGGCAGTTCCTGGATGTAGGTCACCCAGTTCTTGGACATGGTCGTCAGGATCGGGAGCGGCTGCTGCAGGTAGAAGCCGACCAGCTTCTCGATGTTGGCGAGGGTCAGCTTGATGGTGTCGACCCAGGGGGTGATCGGGTCGATGGCGGCGGCGAGTTCGACCGCCAGGCTCTCGGCCCGATGCGGGGCCAGCGCCAGATGACCGGGCAGCGGCTGGATCGGCGTGAGGGCGATCGCGCCCGCGCCGAGGGCGGCAATTCCGGTGGTGAGGTAGGTGCGAGCGGTGACGTTCACGTCAGGTCCCCTTCCTGTGATTAACCTGATAGCTAACGAATATAGCTGAGAATTTCCTGAGCGCAAGGGTTCGCCGGAAAGAATTTTCCCGGCCCCGCCGACGTTGCCGCCGGAGGCGCTGAAGCCCAGGTCACGGGGTCGGCGCGGCGCCGGTCGGGGCCCGGCCCGCGACACGCGAAAACGCGGCGGTCAGTTGCGCTGGCAACTTACCGCCGCGTTGCGGGGCGGTTGGGGGTCTCAGTCGGTGTGACTTGCGGCGGCCGCCCTGGCCGACCGCGCCGCCCGGGCGGTGGCCCTGGACTGCTTGCCGAACGGCGCCTTCCTGGTCAGCACCGGCCGCTTTGTCGCCGGAGCCTTCACCGTGGCGGCCGGAGCCGCCGCAGCGGCCGCCTCGGCCGCGGCCGTCGCGGACGCAACCCTGGCCCGGACCCGCGCCGGCGGGGTGACCTCCGCCGGGGGGGTGACCACCATCGCGTCACCCAGGAACTGGCCGAGGCCGATGACCGAGCCGAACCAGCTCACGGGCAGGCCCGGCGTCTTCACCGAGACGCCGAGCGCCGAGGCCTCGGTGGCGATGTTGTCGAAGAGCACACCGCCGCTGAGGGCGGTGGGGGCCTCGAGGGTGCCCTCGAACGGCACCGGAGGGCTGACCAGCCCGCCCAGGTTGAGTCCGATGCTCTTGATCTCCGGCGGCAGCGGCTGGATGGCGTTGACCACTCCGGTCAGGTCGACGTAACCGGCGCCGTTGAGAACGCCGTTGGTCACGTTGGCCGGGATGTTGAGCAGTTCGTTGACCGCTCCGGCGACGTCACCGGCCTGGAAGGCCTCACCGATCGCGGTGAAGCTCCGGGTCAGCACGACCAGGGGCGCCAGCAACGGCCCTACCAGACCCGCCACCTGGCCGCTGTAGTGGTTGGCGGTGAAGGCCAGCAGCGGTGCCAGCGTGGTGAGCAGGTCGGGCGCGGAGGCCTGCAGGACCGTCGGCAGAAGCTGGTAGAGCTCGCGCTGGCTGAACCCCTTCGGCGCGATGAACGGGATCTTGTTCGTGATCGGGACGTTGGAGATGTAGTCGCCTTCGTAGAAGGCGGGATCGCCGCACGGATCGGTGGCGCATGTGCCCGGATCCCACGGCGCCTTGAAGAAGGTGTTGATGTTGCCCACGATCTGGCTGGCAATGAGTTGGACGTCGGGCAGTTCCTGGATGTAGGTGCCGATGTTGGCGCTGATGGTTTTGATCAGCGGAATCGGCTGCTCGAGGTAGAAGTTCAGCAGCGCCGCGATGTTCGCCCCGGCGAGCTTGAGCGTGTCGACCCACGGCGTGATGATGTCGATCTGGCCGGCGGTGAGATCGACGGCGACTGACTGGACGGCTTTGCCCGGGGCCAGGGCCAGCTGGTTTGGCACGGGCTGAACCGGGGACAGGGCGATGGCGCCGACGCTGATCGCGGCAACGCCGGCGGTCAGGTACGACCGGGCTGATAGTTCCATGTCGGGAAATCCCTTCCTGTGGTCAAGCTGATAGGTCGGGAGCCTAGGTTTGATTTAGCTGAGTGCACGGGTTATTGGCGAATTTTCAGGATTTTTCTCAGGTCGAAGCCGGGCCGGGCCGCAGCCGGGTGCCGTCGTCGAGACCGGTGAGGGTGGCCATCTCGTCGTTGGTCAGCGCGAAGTCGAACACGCCGAGGTTCTCGGCCAGATGCGCCGGCGTCGTGGCACGCGGAATCGCGACGTTGCCCATCTGGATGCTCCACCGCAGCAGGGCCTGGGCCGGGGACTTGCCGTGGGCGGCGGCCACCGCCGTGACGGCGGGATGCTCCAGCAGCGTTCCCGCCGCCAGCGGGCAGTAGGCCTCGGTGACGATGGAGTGCTGCGAGTGGACCGCCCGCAGTTCGGACTGGCTGAGCAGGGGATGCAACTCGACCTGGTTGACGGCCGGTACGAAGAAGGACAGGTCGATGATGTTGGACAGGTGTTCGGGGCTGAAGTTGCTGACGCCGATCGACCGGGTGTCGTCGACCTCCTTGGACTTCATGATCCCGCCCCAGGCGTCGATGTACTTCCCGTTCTCCTCGGCGGGCCAGCCGATCAGGTAGAGGTCCAGGTAGTCCAGGCCGAGCCGGGCCAGACTCGCCTTGCAGGCGTCCTGCGAAGACTGGAAGCCCTGGTCGGCGGCGGCCATCCTGGTGGTGACGTACAACTCGTCGCGGGAGATGCCGGCGCCGGCGATCGCGCGCCCGACGGCCTCTTCGTTGGCCGGAGCGGTGTCGATCAGCCGGTAACCCGCCGCCAGAGCCGCCGCGACCAGGGCCTGGGCATCGGCCGGAGGCACGTCGCGGACGCACAGACCGAGCACCGGGATGGTGTGGCCGTCGTTGAGCGTGACGGTGGGGATGGCGGCCGTCGGTGTCATGTCACCTGCCTGTGCATCGAGTGTTCCGATCGAGCGGATTCGGCTGAGGATAGTACGAGTCGTGCCGGGCGTAAGCTGCGGCTCATGGCAACCGTCAAGGAGCGGGTCCTGGCCGCCGGCAATCGGTTGGGCGTCAAGGTGATTCCGCGGTTACCCCACCGGGCCAAGCTGCTGCTCTCCGGCGGCAGGGCGGTCACCATCGACGGCAACACGCTCGATCCGTCGATCCAGATGATGCTGGCCGCGCAGCGTCGGCTGGGAATCGAGAGCCTGGTTGTCGACGGTGACCCCGTGGCGACCCGGACCGCCAACAGGGCGCTGACCGCCACCCTCGACGAGCCCGCTGTGCGGGTCGGCGAGGTCAGACCGGTGTCGATCCCCGGCCCGGCCGGAGTCATCCCGGCCCGGCACTACCGTCCCGCGGTCAGCGGCCCGGCCCCGCTGCTGGTCTTCTATCACGGCGGCGGCTGGGTCTTCGGCGACCTGGACACCCACGACTCGGCCTGCCGGCTGATCTGCCGCGACGCCGGGGTCCACGTACTGGCCGTCGACTACCGGCTGGCGCCGGAGCATCCCGCGCCCGCCCCCCTCGACGACGCCTACACCGCCTACCGCTGGGCCCGGGAGCGGGCGGCGGACCTCGGCGCCGACCCGAGGCGGGTGGCGGTCGGCGGGGACAGTGCCGGGGGAAACCTGGCGGCGGTGGTGACCCGGCTGGCCCGCGACGCCGGCGACCCCCTGCCGGCGCTGCAGTGGCTGATCTACCCCGTCACCGATCTGCGCGGCCAGACCCGCTCCCGCTCGCTGCTCGGCGCCGGGTTCCTGCTGAGCAAGGCCGACCTGGACTGGTTCCAGAACCTCTACCTGGCCGGGTCTGGCCTCGACGAGACCGATCCGCGGGTCTCGCCGGCGCTGGCCCGCGACCTCGGCGGCCTGTCGCCGGCTCTGGTGGTCACGGCCGGTTTCGACCCGCTGCGCGACGAGGGGCAGCAGTACGCCGCCAGGCTGGGGGAGGCCGGGGTGGCGGTCGACCACCGGCAGATGTCGTCGATGATCCATGCGTTCCTCAACCTGAACCTTCTGGGCGGAGCGGTCAGCCGGGCCAACTCGGAGATGATCTCGGCGCTGCGGGCGCACTTGGCCCGCGACTGACGGTCCCGGCGACCCCGCCGGTACTCTGGAACCCCGAACCGTCACCGACAGCGAGGACCAGCCGACCGTGGCCACCAACAAGAAAAGCCCTCCCAAATACGACTTGAACGCCCAGGACCGCAAGCGTGACCTGCTCGTCAAGATCGGCCTGACCGCCATCGTGGCGCTGTTCGCCGTCGGGTTGGTGCTCTGGATCGTGATGGGTCACGACAAGGGGAGCGGTAATCCGCAGGCCGTGCGGGTCGCATCCCAGTCGCTGATCAAGAAGGACAACACCGACGAGCCCAAGGCCGTGCTGTCGATCTACGAGGACTTCCAGTGCCCGCACTGCCGTGATTTCGAGAAGACGTTCGGCCCGGCGGTCGCCAAGCTCGTGGACAGCGGCGCGGCGGCCGTCGACTACTACATGGTGTCGATCCTCAACCGGACCAACGGCGGGTACTCCGGCCGCGCCGCCAACGCCGCCTACTGCGTCGCCGACGAGAACAAGGACGCGTTCGTGCGTTTCCACTCCGCGCTGTTCGCCAAGCAGCCCCAGGAGGGTTCGGGCACCGGACCTGACAACGCGGCACTGATCGAGACCGCCCGTCAGGCCGGCGTCACCGGCGGGGTGCCCGACTGCATCGACAAGGGCAAGTACGAGAAGATGAGCAAGGGTCTGGCCGCGGCGGCCAAGATCACCGCCACCCCGACGCTGCGGCTCAACGGCCAGGACATCAATCCGGCCACACCGGATGAATTGCTGGCCAAGGTCGCCGCGATCGTCGGGCCGCTTCCCGCCCTGATGCCCACGCCTTCGCCGACATCACCGGCACCGGCCACGACGTCCGCGGCGCCGGCACCGGCGCAGTGAGCCTCACCACGCCGGCACCGGCGGAGACCGACCCGGCCCGGCCCGCCTCGCCGGCCGGGGTGCGGGTGGGCCGGGCCAGCGCCTGGTGGATCCTTATCGCCGGCGTCGTCGGCCTGCTCTCGTCGGTCACGCTGCTGGTGGACAAGATCGAAGTCCTCAAAGACCCGTCCTTCGTGCCGAGTTGCAACATCAACCCGGTGCTGGCCTGCGGGTCGGTGATCGTGACCCCGCAGGCCTCGGTGTTCGGCCCGCCCAACCCGATGTTCGGCATCATCGCCTTCAGTGTCGTCATCGTGACCGGCGTGCTGTCGGTGGCCGGGGTGACGCTGCCGCGCTGGTACTGGGTGGGCCTGATGGCCGGCACCGCCGTGGGAGTGGCTTTCGTGCACTGGCTGAAGTACGAGACGCTCTACGACATCGGGGCGCTGTGCCCGTATTGCATGGTGGTGTGGGCGGTGACCATCCCGCTGTTCGTCGTCGTGGCCTCAATCGCATTGCGGCCGTTGGCCTCCAACCCGGTCGCGCGCGGTCTGTACCAGTGGCGCTGGCCGTTGGTGGCGTTGTGGTTCGTCTGGGTGCTGCTGGAGATCCTGGTCCGGTTCTGGGACTACTGGTCGACCCTGATCTAGAACCGTGACTCGCATCGTCGCCGGCGTCGCCGGTGGACGGCGGCTGGCTGTGCCGCCGTCCGCCCGGCCGACCACCGACCGGGTCCGCGAAGCGATGTTCAACATGCTGGCGGCCCGCCGCGATTTCGACGGCCTGCGGGTGCTCGACCTCTACGCGGGCTCGGGCGCGCTGGGCCTGGAGGCGCTGTCCCGGGGGGCGGCCTCGGTCCTGTTCGTCGAATCCGACCGGCGCGCGGCCGAGGTCATCGCCCGCAACATCGCCACGGTCGGGCTACCCGGGGCGACGGTCCGTCGCGGATCGGTGCCGGCCGTGCTGGCATCCGGGGCGGCGCATCCGGTGGACCTGGTGCTGGCCGACCCGCCCTATGACACCCCCGCCGACCAGATCGAGGCGGTGCTGGCCACCCTGGGCGGCGTCGGCTGGGTGCGGGCCGGCGGCCTGGTCGTGGTGGAGCGGCCGGTGTCTGTGCCGGCGCTGACCTGGCCGCCCGGCTGGGCGGTGTGGCCGCCGCGCCGTTACGGCGACACCAGGCTGGAAGCGGCCGAAATGCTCGGCATCGAGGCGGTCGGCGGCTGCTAGCGTCATCGCCTATGAGCGGCGCGGTGTGTCCGGGGTCCTTCGACCCGGTGACCCTCGGCCACGTCGACGTCTTCGAACGGGCGGCCGCGCAATTCGACGAGGTGATCGTCGCGGTTCTGGGCAACCCGAAGAAGGCGGGCATGTTCACCGTCGACGAGCGCATCGCGATGATCGAGGAGGCGACGGCCCATTTGCCGAACCTGCGCGCGGAAGCGGGTACGGGACTGGTGGTCGACTTCGTCCGGGCCCGCGGGTACACCGCGATCGTCAAGGGCCTGCGCACCGGTACGGATTTCGAGTACGAGTTGCAGATGGCCCAGATGAACAAGCACGTCGCCGGGGTGGACACGTTCTTCGTCGCCACCACCCCGCAGTACTCGTTCGTCTCCTCGTCGTTAGCCAAGGAGGTCGCCGGCCTCGGTGGGGACGTGTCGAATCTGCTTCCCGAGTCGGTCAACCGGCGACTGCGGGCCAAACTGGGCGGATCCGGCTAGTTCGCGACACACCGCGCCGCCAGCACAGTCACAGCAGTAACAGCAGGCACACTGGTCACTACCACTGATTTAGCCTGGAGGGTGCGCCGTGTACCGAGTTTTTGAAGCGCTGGACGAACTGAGCGCGATCGTCGAAGAGGCCCGCGGTGTGCCGATGACGGCAGGCTGCGTGGTTCCCCGCGGCGACGTCCTGGAACTGCTCGATGACATCAAGGACGCGATTCCGGGCGAACTGGACGACGCCCAGGACGTGCTGGACGCCCGCGACACCATGCTCAACGAGGCCCGGGAGCATGCCGAGTCGACGGTGACGGGCGCCAACGCCGAGGCCGAGTCGCTGCTCAGTAACGCCCGCGCCGAGGCCGACCGGCTGCTGGCCGACGCCAAGTCGCAGGCCGACCGGATGGTCGCCGAGGCGCGCGCCCACAGCGACGGCATGGTCGCCGAGGCCCGCGACGAGGCGGCGCGGCTGTCCGCGGCGGCCAAGCGGGACTTCGAGGCGGCCACCACCCGGGCCAAGGCGGAGGCCGACCGGTTGGTCGAGAACGGCAACATCTCCTACGAGAACGCCGTCCAGGAAGGCATCAAGGAGCAGCAGCGGCTGGTCTCGGCGACCGAGGTCGTCCAGTCCGCCCATGCCGAGGCCACCAGGCTCGTCGACTCCGCCCACGCCGAGGCCGACCGGCTGCGCGGCGAGTGCGACGTCTACGTCGACAGCAAGCTGGCCCAGTTCGAGGAGTACCTCAACGGAACGTTGCGCTCGGTCAGCCGTGGGCGGCATCAACTGCGCACTGCCGCAGGCACACACGACTACGTGCAGCACTAGCCGCCGGCGGTCGTAGGATCGCCGTTATGGCGACGCCCGACCCGCGTGCTCCGCTGGTCTTCGACGTGTCCCGGCTGGGGCGTCGGCCGGGCGCCATGCAGGAGATCCGCCAGACCGTGCCCAGCCCGGGCCGCATCGGGCTGGACCTGATCGCGATCGAGCCCGGCGCGCCGCTCGACCTCGACCTCCGGCTGGAATCGGTCTCCGAGGGCGTCCTCGTGTCGGGCTCGGTGCACGGCCCCACCCGCGGCGAGTGCTCGCGGTGCCTGGGGCCGGTGGCCGGCGAGGTCGACATCGTGTTGACCGAACTGTTCGCCTACCCCGACAGCCTCACCGAGTCGACCACCGAGGCCGACGAGGTGGGGCACGTCGTCGACCACACCGTCGACCTCGAGCAGTCCATCGTCGACGCCGTCGGGCTGGCCCTGCCGTTCACCCCGCTGTGCAGGCAGGACTGCCCGGGCCTGTGCCCGAGGTGCGGTGTCGCACTGGCCGGCGCCGAGCCCGGGCACCGGCACGAGGAGGTCGACCCGCGCTGGGCCAGGCTGGCCACCCTGCTGCCGCCGGACGGGGAGCCGTCGTGACCCACCGGAAGCTTCTCGATGCCCTGGGCGCGGACCTGCCCGAGGATCTGCTGACCCTGGCCCTGACGCACCGCAGCTATGCCTACGAGAACGGCGGGCTGCCCACCAACGAGCGGCTGGAACTGCTCGGAGACGCCGTGCTGGGGCTGGTGATCGTGGAGGAGTTGTTCCGCCGCCACCCGGACAGCTCGGAAGGCGACCTGGCCAAGCTGCGCAACAGCATCGTCAACAGCCAGGCGCTGGCCGGGGTGGCCCGCGACCTGACCGGCGAGGGGCTCGGCGAGTATCTGCTGCTGGGCCGGGGCGAGATCAACACCGGCGGGCATGCCAAGCCGAGCATCCTCGCCGACACCCTGGAGTCGCTGCTCGGGGCGGTCTACCTCCGGCACGGCCTCGAGGGCGCGCGACGGGTGATCCTGGGGTTGTTCGACGAGCTGCTCGACACCGCCCCGACGCTGGGCGCGGCTCTGGAGTGGAAATCCAGCCTGCAGGAGCTGACCGCCGCCCGGGGGCTGGGAGTCCCGCGTTACGAGGTCACCTCCGAGGGGCCCGACCACGACCGGCGCTTCGCTGCGGTGGTGTACGTCAACGGGGAGCTCTGCGGCACGGGCACGGGCCGGTCGAAGAAGGCCGCCGAGACCGAGGCCGCCGCGGCTGCCTGGACCGCGCTGGACGCCGACCCGGCGTACCGGCCGGCCGAAGTCGCCGCCGACCTGGATGCCTGAACTTCCCGAGGTCGAGGTGGTGCGGCGCGGCCTGCAGGCGCACGTGGCCGGCCGTGTCCTCACCGCCGTCCAGGTTCGGCATCCCCGGGCGGTTCGCCGGCACGAGGCCGGTGCGGCGGATCTGACCGCGCGGCTGACCGGAGCGCGGATCACCGGAACGGACCGGCGGGGCAAGTACCTGTGGCTGAACCTCGGCGATGACCAGACCGCGCTGGTGGTGCATCTGGGAATGAGCGGGCAGATGCTGCTCGGGCCGATCGCCGACACCGGTCACCTGCGCATCGCCGCGATTCTCGACGACGGCACCGAACTGAGTTTCGTCGACCAGCGCACCTTCGGCGGCTGGCAGCTCGCCGATCTCGTCAGCGTCGAGGGCAGCCGGGTTCCCGCACCGGTCGCGCATATCGCCCGCGATCCGCTGGATCCGCGATTCGACCGCGATGCTGTCGTCAATGCGTTGCGGCGCAAGCATTCCGAGATCAAGCGCCAGCTCCTGGACCAGACCGTGGTGTCCGGGATCGGCAACATCTACGCCGATGAGGCGCTGTGGCGCGCGGAGGTCAACGGCGCCCGGGTGGCCGAGAAGCTGACCCGCCGCCGGCTCGGGGCCGTGCTCGACGCGGCGGCCGAGGTGATGAGCGAGGCGCTGCGGGAGGGCGGTACCTCCTTCGACTCGCTCTACGTCAACGTCAACGGCCAGTCGGGGTACTTCGACCGCTCGCTGAACGTCTACGGCCGGGAGGACCGGGGCTGCCGGCGATGCGGGGCGGTGATCCGCCGGGAGAAGTTCATGAACCGGTCGTCGTTCTACTGCCCGGTCTGCCAGCCGCGGCCGCGGGTGCCGGGACCGGTCCGGCCCCCACCATCGCGAAAGCCCGGCGGTGCGGCAGGGTAGAAACTCCCCATGACTGAACTGTGGGTGGAACGCACCGGGGTGCGGCGCTACACCGGGCGCAGCGGCCGCGGCGCGGAGGTGCTGATCGGCTCGGAGACCGACGAGGGCGTCTTCACCCCCGGCGAACTGCTCAAAATCGCGCTGGCCGGCTGCAGCGGGCTGTCCAGCGACCAGCCGCTGCGGCGCCGCCTGGGCGACGACTACCCGGCGGTCATCCGGGTCTCGGGGCCGGCCGACCGGGAGCAGGAGCGCTACCCGCTGCTGGCCGAGACCCTCGAGATCGACATGTCCGGGTTGTCCGCCGAGGAGAAACAGCGCCTGCTGATCGTCGTCGGGCGGGCGATCGACCAGTCCTGCACGGTCGGGCGAACGCTGAAGTCCGGGACGACGATCACCTTCGAGGTGGCGGGGGAGGCCTCGTGAACGACGGCGCCAGGCTGACCGCCTGGGTCCACGGGTACGTCCAGGGTGTGGGGTTCCGCTGGTGGACGCGATCGCGGGCGCTGGAACTGGGCCTGACCGGGTATGCCAGCAACCAGCCCGACGGGCGGGTGCTGGTGGTCGCGCAGGGGCCGCGGGCCGCCTGCGAGGAGCTTCTGGAAC
>NZ_JBJTJF010000138.1:0-16304 GCF_046095365.1 Mycobacterium sp. | reverse complement strand
GGGATCAAGGGGTTCTTCGACCTGCCGCCGCTGACCGGGCGGGCCGCGCCGATTTTCGCTCGGCCGTAACATCGGCTGTCATGGCGCAGCCGATCGTCGTCGAGCAGTCGAGAGCCATCCCGGTGTCTCCGCACGATGCCTACGGCCGGACGCTGCCGATGTCCCTGCCGACCTTGTTCCGCCGGTGGTACGGACCCATTCCGCCGATCAAGGACGTACGCGATCAGAGCGGGGATTGGCAGCAGGCAGGCGAAAGCCGCACCATCCTGCTGACCGGTGGCGGCGCCATGCGCGAAACCCTGACCGAGTTGGACCCGCCTCATTGCTTCCGCTATTCGATCACCGGCATCACCGGACCGTTGGCGCCGCTGATCGACCATGTCGAGGGCGCCTGGATCTTCACTCCCGCGGGCACTGGAACGAAGGTGACCTGGCGGTGGACGCTGCACCGGAAGTCGACGCTGACCGCACCCGCCCTGCATGTCTTCGCCCGGCTGTGGCGCGGCTACGCCCGGCAGTCGCTGGAGTCGCTGTCGGACTACCTGGTGGAATAGCTCATACGCCGGCGTTCCCCCCGCGCAGATAGACCGTCGTGGTGTGGGTGAAGAACTCCCGGGCCGCGTTGCCCTGCTCCTTGGGGCCCAACCCGCTCTTCTTGGCGCCACCGAACGGCACATGCGGATCGGCGCCCGCGGACTCGGAGTTGACGTGCAGCACCCCGACGTCGATGCTCTCCATGGCCTGCATCACCCGGGTCAGGTCCTGGGTGAAAACTGCTGCGCTCAACCCGAATTCGCTGTCATTAGCCAAAGCAAACGCCTCCTCGGTGTCCCGGGCGCGCCGCACCGCCAACACCGGGCCGAACAGTTCCTCGGCCCACACGTCGGCGGGTCCGTTCAGTTCGACGACGGTCGGCGCCACGAAGTAGCCCTCCGACAGCGGACCGTCGCTGTAGGCGCCACCGCCGGCCAGTACGGTCGCCCCCTGCGATTCGGCGGCGCCGATCCCGGCGGTGATGGACGACCGGGCCGACCCGGTGATGACCGGTCCCATCTGGGTGCGGTCGTCGGTCGGGTCTCCCACGACCAATGACTCGGCGCGCTGCACCAGGGCTGACATGAACCTATCGGCGACGCCGTCGGTGAGGACCAATCGCGAAGTGGCGGTGCACTTCTGGCCGGTGCTGCGGAATGCGCCCAGCATCACCTGCTCGAGCGCGGTCTCGAAATCGGCGTCGTCGAGCACCACCGCGGCATTCTTGCCGCCCATCTCGGCCTGTACCGGCACTCCGCGGGCGGCGGCCGCGGATGCGATCCGACGTCCCACTCCGGTACTGCCGGTGAAGGTGATCGCCGCGACGCCGTCGTGGCCCACGAGGGTGTCGCCGACTGCCGAGCCACCCACCAACAGGTTGAGCACCCCGGCAGGCAGGCCGGCGTCGGTCAGGGCCCGGGCCAGTCTCATCGCCAGCAGTGGAACCGCGCTGGCCGGTTTCCACACCACCGCGTTGCCGTACACCAGGGCCGGAGCGATCTTCCAGGCCGGGATGGCGATCGGGAAGTTGAACGGGGTGATCGCCGCCACCACGCCCACCGGTTTGCGGGTGACCAGGATCTGCTCACCGGTACGCGGGGAGGCGAAGATCTCCCCGGCGGCGCGGTCGCCCTCGGCGGAGTAGTAACGCAGGATCTGTGCCGCGCGGCGGACTTCGCCGACGCCTTCGAGGCGTGTCTTGCCCTCCTCCACCGCCAGTTCCAGACCCCAGTGCTCGGCGTTGAGGTCGACGATCGCGGCAGCGGCCGCCAGCACGGCGCCCCGGGCGTGGATCGAAGTGGCGGACCAGCCGGAATAGGCCTCGGTAGCCGCGTCGACGGCGTCGTCGATGTCGCTCGTGATAACCGAATTACCCTCGGCCACCACCTCATCGGGACGGGACGGGTTTGTGCTCTGTACCCGGTCACCCCGGCCTTCGCGCCACTGGCCGGCGACCAGGTGGGCGATGCGCGCCGTCATCTCAGCGGAACGCCGCGTGCCCGGTGAGCGCCTTGCCGATGGACAGCAGGTGCATTTCCGAGGTGCCCTCATAGGTGAGCACAGACTCGAGGTTGTTGGCATGCCGAAGCGGCGAGTACTCCAGTGTGATCCCGCTGCCGCCCAGCAGGGTCCGGCACTCGCGGGCGATCGCCAGGGCCTCGCGCACGTTGTTGAGCTTGCCCAGGCTCACCTGCTCGGGGCGCAGGCCTTCGGCGTCCTTGATCCGCCCGAGGTGGACGGCCAGCAGCACACCCTTGCCGAGTTCGAGGGTCATGTTCGCCAGCTTCTCCTGGCTGAGTTGGTAGCTGGACAGCGGCCGGTCGAAGACGTCGCGACTCTGGGTGTAAGCGATCGTGGTCTCCAGCGCATCGCTGGCGGCGCCAACGGCGCCGAAGACGATTCCGAAGCGCGCTTCGTTCAGGCACGACAGCGGGGCGCCGAGTCCCCGTGCCTCGGGAAGCTGCGCCGAGGCGGGCAGTCGCACGTTGTCGAGCACCAACTCCGAGGTGACCGACGCGCGTAGCGACAGTTTCTTGTGAATGACGTTGGCGCTGAAGCCGGGAGTGTCGGTGGGAACCAGGAATCCGCGGATCCCGTCGTCGGTCTGCGCCCACACGGTCGCGACGTCGGCGAGGTTGCCGTTGGTGATCCACATCTTGGTGCCGTTGATCACCCAGTCCGACCCGTCGCGGCGGGCCCGGGTCCTCATGCCGGCCGGATTGGAGCCGAAGTCGGCCTCGGTGAGCCCGAAGCACCCGATGGCCTCGCCGGCGGCCAGTCGGGGCAGCCACTGGAGCTTCTGCTCCTCGGAGCCGTAGCGGTAGATGGAGAACATCGACAGCGATCCCTGCACCGAGACGAAGCTGCGGAAGCCGCTGTCGCCGGCTTCCAGTTCCATGCATGCCAGCCCGTAGGACACCGCGTTGGTGCCTGCGCAGCCATAGCCCTCCAGATGCATGCCCATCACGCCGAGATCGCCGAATTCACGGGCCAATTCCCTGGGCAGGCTGCCGGATTCGAACCAGTCCGCGACATTGGGCCGCAGCCGGGTATCGACGAACCTGCGGACGGTGGCGGCGATGTCGCGCTCGTCCTCGTCAAGCAGTCGGTCGATGTCGAACAGCTCCAGCGGGCTGTACGTCGTCTTCTTGGGCGGCGGGGCGGTGATGGTCATGGCTGGTTCCTTTTAGCGCAGTTTACCGCGGGGTGACCTCCGGCCGGACGGGACTGATCACCGGGCCTCGTCGCGGTCGGCGTCGCCGAATCGGTCCAGCGCTCGCGCCGCCAGCTCCCGGCCCAGCTCGATGACCTCGGTGGCCCGGTGGAAATCCAGGCTGCGGCAGGCGGTGCGCGGCACCTCGATGAGGACGTCGGGGGGATAGGCCGCCATCTGATGCCGAGCCAGCGCCGCCTGGGCGATGTCGATGCTGCGCATCATCACCGCGAAGCTGCGCAGTTTCGGTGTCTGCGCCCCGCGGTCGGCCGGGTCTAACTCCTCGACGGCTACGGCCTCCTCGGCGGCCAGGTCGGCGATGTCGAACGGCGGCGTCCCGGTGCCGAAACGCTCCAGCAGGGCGGATGTGCTGCGCCACAGCCGGTTCAGGCGTTCCCTGGTCGGTGTGAGCTCCGTGCCGGCCTCGTCGGCCTCCATCCCCGACACGCTGACCGCGACGGTGAAGTCGGCGTTCGCCGCGGCGATCGGGGCGATCGGTAGCGGGTCGAGGATGCCGCCGTCGGCCAGGATCCGCCCGTCGAGCACATGCGGGGCGATCACCCCGGGGATCGCGATCGAGGCCCGGATTGCCTCGTCGAGCGGTCCGCGCTGCAGCCACACCGACCGGCCGGCGATGAGATCGGTGGTGACCGCGGTGTAGGGCATCGGCAGTTCCTCGATGGTCACCTCCCCGAGGATGTCGCGCACCGCGTCGAGGATCTTGCCCGCGCGGAACACCCCCGGGGCCGAGATCGACGGGTCGAGCAGTCGCAGCATCGCCGGGCCGGTCAGGGTGGTGGCCCAGTCGGTGAACTCGTTCAGCGACCCGGCGGCGAACAGCCCCCCGACCAGCGCGCCCATCGACGAACCGGCGATCCCGACCACCTCGTGGCCGCGGTCACGGAGTTCGTTGATGACTCCGATGTGGGCGTATCCGCGCGCACCGCCGCTGCCGAGCGCGAGGGCTACCCGTTTGGCCATGCCCCCATTGTCGTGGTCGGTCGCGGCGGCGTTTCGGTCGGCCTGATTCAAAGCCCTTGATTGCGGCCCGTCAGCAGCCGCCGTCGGCTGCGGCGCGCACCGCGACGATCACCGCGGACTGCTGGGCGGTGCTCAGCTCGGCCCAGGTCTTCCTGAACGTCGCCGGACCGGTGTCCGTGGAGGCCTGCACCTCCTTGAGATAGGGCTCCACGAGGTCGTGCGGGTTTCCGCCCTTGGCCGCCATCCAGTCCTTGGCGGTCACGCAGGCCTGCGCGTACTGCTCCTCGGTGGACTGCGCCGGCTCGTCGATCCGGGTCGTCACGCCCGCGGCGGAAATCCCCACCGGACCGTCGGCGGGCGCGGCCGCCGACGGTCCGGAGGCTGCCGACGGGGCGGCCGAAGGAGCCTTCTCGGCCGTGTCGCGCCCGGCCTGGGAGCAGCCGGCCAGTAGGAGCGCGACCGCAGCGACGGCGAACCGGGCGGAATCTCGTGAGCTCAGCATGGCAGTCAATCTATGCAACACTGGCGGCCGTGACGGACTATCCCCGGATTGCGGAGTGTTGTCGGGCCTGATCGCGCCCCCGACCATCCCTTCTTTTCCCGGAGTGTCCCCATGGTCTCGTCATTTCCGGCCGCTGCGCCGCCGTTGTTCTTGCCGGCTTCAGCCGGCCCGACCCGGCTGCGACTGCCCGACCTGCTCTACACCGCCGACCGGTACGCCGAGGAGGTGCTCGACGGCAGGTTCGACCGGCGCCTGCCCGCCGGAGGGTTTCCCCGCGAGCGCCGGTGGTTCACCCGGCTGCACGCCGACGACGAACTGGACGTCTGGTTGATCAGCTGGGCGGGCGGCCACACCACGGAGTTACACGACCACGGCGGGTCGCTGGGCGCCCTGACCGTGCTCACCGGGGTTCTGCACGAATATCGTTGGGCCGGTCAGGATTTGCGCCTGCGCCGGCTTGAGGCGGGTGATCAGGCGGCGTTCCCGCTGGGCTGGGTCCACGACGTCGGGGCCCCGGGCACCGAGGAGCCCTGCCTGAGTGTGCACGCCTATTCGCCACCGCTGACCGTGATGTCCTACTACGAGGTGACCGGTCGGCGGACGCTGCGGCGAAGCCGCACCGCGCTCACCGCCGGACCGGAGAGGATCTGATATGAGCCGAATCGAGCGGATGCTGGAGCAGGCCAGAGCCGGGCTGCGGCGTGTTCCCGCCGCCGACGTGCCGACCGCGTTGGCCCGCGGCGCTGTCCTGGTGGACATCCGGCCCGCCCCCCAGCGCGCGACCGAGGGAGAGTTGCCCGGCGCCCTGGTGATCGAACGCAATGTCTTGGAGTGGCGCTGCGACCCGACCAGCGATGCGCGTCTGCCCCAGGCCACCGGCGACGACGTCGAGTGGGTGCTGCTGTGCTCGCAGGGATACACCTCCAGCCTGGCCGCCGCGGCTCTGCAGCAGCTGGGCCTGTCCCGCGCCACCGATGTGATCGGCGGCTACCAGGCGCTGGTCCGCGCGGGGGTGCGGGCAGTGGCTACTGCGCGTAGTCCTGCGTGACCATTCCGCGCAGACGCTCGGTCTTCTCCGGTGTCCAGCCTGGCGGCTGCATCACCGCCGACCAGGCGTTGACGACGTCCTTGACGTAGCGGTGGCCGTGGCCGTCGGGAACGTTGACCGCCACCGCCATGTCGGCGGCGACCTGCAGGAAGGTGACCACCGGTATCCAGCGCATGTCTCCGGAGACGTCGTAGCCTCGGGGCTCGCGAAGCCAATCCGGTTCGGCGAAAAGCAGATCCGGGTTCCACCACGCGATCGGGTCGGAGGCGTGCTGCAGGTAGGCGATGCGCGGGCTGCCCCAGGGTTTCTCGGGGCGGCCCAGGTTCTCCGCGCGTGCGGCGAAGCGCACGTTGGCGCCGTCGTCGAAGATCGGCAGCCACTCCGGCGAGCCGGGGTCGCGGTTGAAGGTGATGTCGTCGCGCATGGTGTTGTTGAACGTCGGCCCGGAGAACAGCGCCCCGTCGGTGCGGGCGATGATGTTGTTGGGACTCAGGAACGGGGCCTCGCCGCCGAATGAGCCGAGGCTCTCGCCGAACACCACGATCTTGGGCCGCTGCGCCTCGGGCAGCGCGCGCACCTTCTCGTCGACAGCCTCGAACAGCGCCTGGCCGGCCTGGCGGGCGTTCTCCTTGTCCACCAGGAACGACAGCCAGCTCGGCAGGAACGAGTACTGCATGCTGACGATCGCGGTGTCGCCGTTGTACATGTACTCCAGCGTGTCCGCCTCGGCGGCGTTGATCCAGCCGGTGCCGGTGGTGGTGGCCACCGCGATCACCTTGCGCTTCAGCCCGCCGGCGCGCTCGAGCTCCCGGGCGGCCAGCTCGGCGGTGGCGCGAATCCCGTTGGCGGAGTGCAGGCCCGCGTAGGCGCGGATCGGCTCGGTGGCGGGGGTTTTGTTGAATTCGGTGAGCTGGGCGACGGTGGGCCCGCCGCGGATGAAGATCCGGCCCTGGTTGCCCATCGACGCCCAGGTGACCAGCGATCCGGGTCCGCCCGAGCGCAGCGCGGTGGTCGGCGCGGGGTGGTTCGGGTCCATCTCGTCGTTGACCGACGAGAACGTCTTGTTCAGCAGGCCCATCGCGCCGCGCACCACCACGCCGTTGAGAACGGCGATGGACAGCGCGAGCAGCACGCCCACCACGGCGACGAACGAAACCCTCGGCGGCGCAACGCGACCCAGCTGCCGGACCAGGAAGCGCACCAGCCGGCCGATCAGCTGTCCGATCTCGACGAACACGAACAGCAGCACCACGGCCAGCACCGCTGCCTGAATGTAGTTGTACCAGTGCAGCCTCGGCACGCCCATCAGGTCCCGGACGTGGTTCTGCCAGTAGTGGAAGTAGAACGTCCCGGCGGTCAGCGCCAGCGCTCCCAGCGCCAACAGCACCGCCCACGCTGAGCGCGGGGCGGGCGGACTGCTGGGACGGGACTGCATGAACCGCACCAGCCAGACCCCGAGAACGCCGAGGCCGTAGCCGATCGCGCCGGCGGCGCCGCTGACGATGCCCTGGAACATCGGGCCGCGGGGCAGCAGCGACGGGGTCATCGACAGCAGCAGGAACAGCAGGCCGACGGCGGTGCCGACGAAGGTGTACCGGCGCTGCCACCAGTCGCGTTCGGCTCTCAGGACTTTCGCGGCTTCCGGCACGGCCTCGGTGAGGGTCACGGGCTCAAACCCTAACGGTGGGTGAAGTTCGCCGCGCGCTTCTCGGTGAAGGCCGCCATGCCCTCGGTCTGGTCGTCGGTGGCGAACGCCGAGTGGAACAGCCTGCGCTCGTAGAGAAGTCCCTCGGCCAGGGAGGACTCGAAGGCCCGGTTGACCGCCTCCTTGGCCATCCGTGACGCCGACCGAGACATCTGCGAGATGGTGGTGGCCACCGCGTTGGCCTCGTCGAGGAGCTGATCGGCCGGCACCACCCGCGACACCAGGCCGCCGCGGTCGGCCTCGGCGGCGTCGATGGTGCGCCCGGTGAGGATCATGTCCATGGCCTTGGCCTTGCCGATCGCCCTGGTCAGCCGCTGCGAGCCGCCCATGCCGGGCAGCACGCCGAGCTTGATCTCCGGCTGGCCGAACTTCGCGGTGTCGGCGGCGATCAGCACGTCGCAGATCATCGCCAGCTCGCAGCCACCGCCCAGCGCGTAGCCTGCCACCGCCGCGATCAGCGGGGTGCGTACCCGGTTCAGCCGCTCCCACGGGCCGAACAGGTCGGCCTCGAACACCTCCGAGAACGTCATCGTCGACATCTCCTTGATGTCGGCACCGGCCGCGAAGGCCTTGGCCGAGCCGGTGATGACGATCGCGCCGATGCCGGGGTCGGCGTCGAAGGCCTCCGCCGCGACGGTCACCTCGGCCATCACCTGGGTGTTCAGCGCGTTGAGCGCCTGCGGGCGGTTGAGGGTGATGGTGCCGACCCGCTCCGAGCGACTCACCAGGATTGTTTCGTACACGTGGTTCTCCTTACTTGAAGGTGAGATCGGGGTCGGCCGGCTGGAAGTAGCGCTCTACATCCTCGTCGGTCACCTCATCCAGCGACGAGGGGGACCACCGCGGGTTTCGGTCCTTGTCCACCAACTGGGCGCGGATGCCCTCCACCAGGTCGTGTGACCGGAGCGAGGCACACGACACCCGGTACTCCTGCGCGAGGACCTCTTCGAGGCTGTCCAGCTTCGCAGCCCGGCGCACCGCGGCCAGGGTCACGGTGAGGGCGACCGGCGAGCGGGTGGCGATCAGGTTCGCGGCGTCGTCGGCCGCAGCCTCGTCGTGGCCGCGCAAAGCGGCGAGGATGTCGGACACGGTCCGGCCGGTGTAGCAGTCGTCGATCCAATCCTGCTGCGCGGCAAGCTGACTGGGTGGCGGGTCCTGGGCGTAGGCGGTCACCGCGGCCTCGGGCCCCTCGGCGACGACCATCGCGGTGAACAGTTCCAGTTCGGCGCTGGGGACGTAGTGATCGGCGAACCCCAGCGCGATGGCGTCGGCGCCGGAGAACGGCGCGCCGGTGAGGGCGGCATGCAGGCCGAGCCGCCCGGGAGTCCGCGACAGCAGATAGGTGCCGCCGACGTCGGGAATGAACCCGATGCCGACCTCGGGCATCGCGATCTTCGACGACTCGGTCACCACCCGGACGCTGCCGTGCGCGCTCACCCCGACCCCGCCGCCCATGACGATCCCGGTCATCAGCGCGACGTAGGGCTTGGGGTACCCGCCGATGAGGGCGTTGAGGCGGTACTCGTCGAACCAGAACCGCCGCGCCTCGGCGCCGCCGCCCTTCGCGCTGTGATAGATCGCCACCACGTCGCCGCCCGCGCACAGCCCGCGATCGCCGGCGCCGCCGACGACCACCGCGCGCACCCTGTCGTCGTCCGCCCAGGCCGACAGGGTCGCGTCCATGGCGGTGACCATCGTCTGGGTCAGGGAGTTGATGGCCTGGGGACGGTTGAGGGTCAGAAATCCCACCCCGTGCTCGACCCGAACCAGTATTTCGTCGGTGTCAGCGCTCACCGTCGGAGTTTTACCAGCACCGGGACCACTGGCGAATACTGGGATGGCGGGTATGGTGGATTTACGACGGCGGAATCCGGAAGGCGCCTGCGGGAACCGGTCGGGCTGGTCGTCCGTTGACGTTATGTTTCGTTCGTCTTACTGGGAGGAACTCGCGGTGCGGCAAAGCAGCAACCCGGTATTCCGCTCGTTGCCACAGCAACAGGGCGGGTACGCGCAATTCGGCACCGGCATCGCCGGTGCCCAACAGATGGTCCATCAGACTCAGCCCTATGCGGGTTATCCGCCGCAGACCGGCGTCTCGCGGCCGCTGACCATAGACGACGTCGTCACCAAGACCGGCATCACCCTCGGTGTGCTGTCCGTCGCCGCCGTCATCTCCTACTTCATGGTGTCGGCCAACCTGGCGCTGGCCATGCCGTTCACCCTGGTGGGCTCGCTCGGCGTTCTGGCCCTGGTGCTGATCGCGACGTTCGGGCGCAAGCAGGACAACCCGGCCATCGTGCTCAGCTACGCCGCACTCGAGGGCCTCTTCCTCGGTGCCATCTCGTTCCTGCTGGCCAACGTCACCGTCTCCGGCGCCAGCGCCGGGGCGATGATCGGCCAGGCCATCCTCGGCACCGTCGGTGTCTTCTTCGGCATGCTCGTGGTCTACAAGACCGGAGCCATCAGGGTGACTCCGAAGTTCAGCCGCATGCTGGTGGCGGCCCTGATCGGCGCACTGGTCATGATGCTGGGCAATCTCGTCATCGGGCTGTTCTCGCACGGCGCCGGCCCGCTGCGCGACGGCGGTCCGATCGCGATCGGCTTCTCGCTGCTCATGATCGCCATCGCAGCCTTCAGCTTCTTGATGGACTTCGACTCCGCCGACCAGATGATCCGGGCCGGAGCGCCGGAGAAGGCCGCCTGGGGCATCGCCCTCGGTCTGACCGTCACCCTGGTCTGGCTGTACCTGGAGATCCTGCGGCTGCTGAGCTACTTCCAGGACCGCTAGCACGCACCACCGAGAAAGCCCCGCTGCGGCGGGGCTTTTTCGTTCCCGCCCAAAGTGCGCACAGATCGACACTTGTCCCCAAATCGGCGCAAACGGCGATCTGGGCGCACTCTCGGCGACGCCCGGCCGTCGAGAGTGGCGGCCGTGGAAGTTCCGTTCATCGGCGCCGAGGCGCTCAGCGCGGGTTCGGTTCACAAATACGCGTTGCTCACACGCTTCCGTCCGATATACCCCGGCGTCTATCTGCCGCGGGAGTTCACACCGACTTTCCGCCAGCGGGCCGAAGGAGCGTGGCTGTGGTCGCATCGAGGCGGGGTGCTGGCGGGGCTCACGGCCGCACGCCTCTACGGCGCTAAGTGGATCGACGACGAAGCGCCGGTCGAGCTCATCTGGTCGAACGCGCGGCCGCCATCCGGATTGCGGGTCTTCAAGGAGCGGCTCACCGATGGTGAGCGCGGTCTGTGGGCGGGCCTCCCCGTTACGACCGTGCCGCGCACCGCGTACGACATCGGCCGCCGCGGCCGACTCTGCGACGCGGTCGCACGTCTTGACGCGCTGGGCAACGCCGCGGCGTTCAGTGTCGAATCGGTTGCGCAGCTGGCTGATGCGCATCGCGGTGCCCGCGGCGTCCGGCAGTTGCGTGCTGCGCTCACGCTGTACGACGCCGGCGCCCAGTCGCCGCAGGAGACGTGGTTGCGTCTGCTTGTCGTCGATGCCGGATTCCCAAAGCCGCGAACCCAGATCCCGGTTTCGGTCGGCGGCCGCGTCAAGTACTACCTCGACATGGGCTGGGACGACCCCAAGGTCGTCATCGAATACGACGGTGACCACCATCGAACCGACCGCCGCCAGTTCAATCGTGACATCGTCCGGCTCGAGGAACTCGCCGATCTGGGCTGGATCGTCGTCCGGATCGCGGCGGGAACCGCGCGCCGCGACATCGTCGCGAGGCTGCAACGGGCGAGAGACACCGCGTCGAAAGTGCGCTGAGATCGAGTATCAGGCCCTATCCGGCGAAATCGTCGATCTACGCGCACTTTCGGCGGCTATCAGGAGAGCCGCTCGACGATCATCGCCATGCCCTGGCCGCCGCCGACGCACATGGTCTCCACCCCGAACGTCTTGTCATGGGTCGCCAGGTTGTTCAGCAGGGTCGCGGTGATGCGGGCTCCGGTCATGCCGAACGGGTGGCCCAGCGCGATCGCCCCGCCGGAGACGTTGAGCTTGTCCTCGTCGATGCCCAGTTCGCGGGCCGACCCCAGCACCTGCACGGCGAAGGCCTCGTTGATCTCGAACAGGTCGATGTCGGAGATCGACATCCCGGCGTAGCCGAGCGCCTTGCGCACCGCCTCGATCGGACCCAGCCCCATGATCTCCGGCGACAGCCCGGACACCCCGGTGGCGACGATCCGCGCCAGCGGCTTCAGCCCCAGGTCCCTGGCCTTCGCATCCGACATGACGATCACCGCGGCGGCCCCGTCGTTGAGCGGGCAGGCGTTGCCGGCGGTGACGGTCCCGTCCGGGCGGAAGACGGGCTGCAACCCGCTGATCTTCTCGTAGGTGGTGCCCGCGCGCGGCCCGTCGTCGGTGGAGACGACGGTTCCGTCGGGCAGCGTGACCGGCGAGATCTCGTTGGCGAAGAAGCCGTTCTTGATGGCCTGCTCGGCGCGGTTCTGGCTGAGCACGCCCCAGCGGTCCTGGTCCTCGCGGCTGATACCGGTGTAGAGCGCCACGTTCTCCGCGGTCTGGCCCATCGCGATGTAGACGTCGGGAAGTTGGCCGTCCTCGCGGGGGTCATGCCAGGAGCCGGCGCCCTCAGCAGCCGCCGCGGTGCGGGCCTGGGCTTCGGCGAAGATCGGGTTGCGGGTGTCCGGCCAGGAGTCGGAGCTGCCGCGCGGGAACCGGGACACCGTCTCCACGCCGGCGGAGATGAACGCATCGCCCTCGCCGGCCTTGATCGCGTGGAACGCCATCCGCGTGGTCTGCAGTGACGACGAGCAGTACCGGTTGACGGTCACACCCGGCAGGAAGTCGTAGCCCAGTTCGACGGCGACCACCCGGGCGATGTTGTAGCCGGCTTCGCCGCCGGGCTGGCCGCAGCCCAGCATCAGGTCGACGATGTCGTGCGGGTCCAGCGCGGGCACCTTGTCCAGGGCGGCGCGCACCATCTGCGCGGTCAGGTCGTCGGGGCGCATGTCGACCAGGGAGCCCTTCATGGCGCGGCCGATCGGGGAGCGTGCGGTCGAGACGATGACGGCTTCGGGCATGGCGGTCTCCTGGTTTCGTGCGGGGCTGAACCTCCACCGAACCTAGTCCGCGGGTGACACCGCCGCCGCCGGAACCCCCCGCCCCAGCCGCCTGGTCAGCCGGGCGAGCCGGGTGTCCGGGGCCGCCGGCGGCCACGGTTCGCAGTCCGGCTCGGAATGGCCGAGCGCCCGGCACAACGCCGGCAGCAGCTGCGCGGCCGCCAGCGCGTACCCCGCGGCCGACGGGTGGTAGTTGTCCTCGGCGAACATCCGCTCGGGTTCGGTGAGGAAATGCGGCGCCAGCAGATCGGCGAAGGGCACCGGCACGCCGCCGGCGGCGCGGGTCTCGGCGGCCTGCGCGCGGGCCAGCCGCAGGCCCAGCGAACGCGCCGTCCAGCGCAGCGGCTGGGGGATCGCGGTGATCACCCCGAGGTCCGGGCAGGTCCCGACGACGACGGCGGCGCCGCAGGCCCGCAGCCGACGCACCGCGGCGCCGAGCCGCCGGGCGGACGGGCCGATGCCGTTGAGCACGGTCACGTCGTTGGCGCCGATCATGATCACCGCGGCGTCCGGCGGCGGCCCGGTGACGAGCATGGCGTCGATCTGGCTGACCAGGCCCTTGGAGGTCGTTCCGACGATCGCCTTGGTGGACAGCCGGACCGGCCGACCGGACTGTTCGGCCAGACCGCGGGCCAGCAGCACGCCGGGAACCTCGTCGGCGTCGGCGCAGCCGTAGCCGGTGGCCGTGGAGTCGCCGAAGATCATCAGGTGCGTGTCCACGGCCCGGCCGCGCTCCCACCGGCATACCGGGCCGCCGCCGGGGTGGTAGACGCCGTCGGCGCGGGGCGGGATGTCCCAGGACTTGGGAATGATGCTGCGGGCCTGCTCGGCCTGGCCGGTCAGCAGGTTGCGGGCGCCGACCACCGCGCCGCCGGTGGAGGCCAGAACCCCGGCGACGGCCAACGTCTTGGTGGACCCGAGCCACATGCCCACGCGGTCAGTGTGCGGCCCGGACAGGGGTCCGCGGGTCACGGACCGGTATCAGGTGGGGCACCAAATCGGACCATCTGCTTGTGGCCTGAGTCACAGCAGGTCTAGCTTTACCGCATGGGGCCGGAGCAGACCGGCCCCTCGGCACGCACTACAACGGTGTAGGGAGTGACGATGACGGCACCTAGCAAGGTCGTTGGGCCGGCCGCCCGCAGGGCTCCGCGCCGGTACTCGGTGAGCGACCGTCCGCCGGTCGAGATCATCGAGGACGACCCGAGCCTGCCCGCCCGCCTGGTCTCGCTGGGCACCCGGTTGACCATGTGGCCGGCGCTGGCCGTCCTCAGCCACATCCCGCACCTGCCGTGGCCGTTCGGGTTGGTCGACTTCGCCGCCCGAGCCCTGCTGCCCTCGCCGGGTACGGTGCGCGCCACCGTCGGTCTGCCCAACGCCTCCGCGCAACTGGTTCGCGCGCCCGGCGTGCTGCCGGCCGACGGACGCCGCCGCGTCGTGCTGTACCTGCACGGCGGCGGATTCATGACCTGCGGGGTGAACTCGCACAGCCGGATCTCGGTCGCGCTGTCGAAGTTCGCCGACTCCCCGGTCCTGGTCGTCGACTACCGGCTGATCCCCAAGCACACCATCGGCATGGCCATCGACGACTGTCACGACGGCTACCGGTGGCTGCGCCAGCGCGGCTACGAACCCGACCAGATCGTGATCGCCGGCGACTCGGCCGGCGGATATCTGGCCCTGGCCCTGGCCCAGCGCCTGCAGGCCGAGGGGGAGACACCGGCCGCCCTGGTCGCCATCTCCCCGCTGCTGCAACTGGAGAAGGATCCCAAGCTCGCGCATCCCAACGCCCGCACCGACTCGATGTTCCCGCCCAAGGCCTTCGACGCGCTGGTGGCGCTGGTTGCCAGGGCTGCGGCCAAGAACGTCGTCGACGGGGTTCCCGAGGACGTCTACGAGCCGCTCGACCACATCGAGCCCGGGCTGCCGCAGACATTGATCCACGTCTCGGGCTCGGAGGTGCTGCTGCACGACGCCAGGCTGGCCGCCCGGCGGCTGGCCGCGGCCGGCGTGCCCACCGAGGTGCGGGTGTGGCCGGGGCAGATCCACGACTTCCAGCTGGCCGCGCCGCTGGTTCCGGAGGCCACCCGGTCACTGCGCCAGATCGGCGAATACATCCGAGATGCCACGGGCTGAAGCGCCCGCCGAAGGACTCTGCGACGATAGGGGCATGCGAATCGCAGCCCATGTCAGCGAATTGATCGGCAACACCCCGCTGGTCCGGCTGAATTCCGTTGTGCCCGAAGGGGCCGGGGTGGTGGCCGCCAAGGTCGAATACCTCAATCCCGGCGGCAGCTCCAAGGACCGCATCGCGATCAAGATGATCGACGCGGCCGAGGCCGGCGGGGAGCTTCGCCCCGGCGGCACCATCGTCGAGCCGACGTCGGGCAACACCGGCGTCGGACTCGCGCTGGTCGCCCAACGCCGCGGGTACAAGTGCGTGTTCGTCTGTCCCGACAAGGTCAGTGAGGACAAGCAGAACGTGTTGCGCGCCTACGGCGCCGAAGTCGTGGTGTGCCCGACGGCCGTCCCGCCGGAGCACCCGGACAGCTACTACAGCGTGTCGGACCGTCTGGTCCGCGAGATCGACGGCGCCTGGAAGCCCGACCAGTACTCCAACCCCAACGGCCCGGCCAGCCACTACGAGACCACCGGACCGGAGATATGGGCCGACACCGACGGCAGGATCACGCACTTCGTCGCCGGCGTCGGCACCGGCGGCACCATCACCGGCGCGGGGCGCTACCTCAAGGAGGTCTCCGGCGGCGCGGTGCAGGTGATCGGCGCCGACCCGGAGGGCTCGGTCTACTCCGGCGGCACGGGCCGGCCGTATCTGGTGGAGGGCGTCGGGGAGGACTTCTGGCCGACGGCCTATGACCCGGCGGTCCCGGACCGGATCATCGCCGTCTCCGACGCCGACTCCTTCGACATGACCCGCCGCCTGGCCCGCGAGGAGGGGCTGCTGGTCGGAGGATCGTGCGGGATGGCGGCGGTCGCCGCGCTGCGCGTCGCCGAGGAGGCGGGCCCCGAGGCACTGGTGGTGGTGCTGCTGCCCGACGGCGGCCGGGGCTACATGTCGAAGATCTTCAACGACGCCTGGATGTCGTCCTACGGTTTCCTGCGCCGCCCCCTGGACGAGTCGCTCCCCGAGCCGACGGTCGGCGACGTGCTGCGTGGCAAGTCCGGGGCGCTGCCGGCGCTGGTGCACACCCACCCGTCCGAGACGGTGCGCGACGCCATCGGCATCCTGCGGGAGTACGGGGTCTCCCAGATGCCGGTCGTCGGCGCCGAGCCGCCGGTGATGGCCGGGGAGGTGGCCGGCAGCGTCTCCGAACGCGAGTTGCTCTCCGCGGTGTTCGAAGGCCGGGCCAAACTGGCCGACGCGGTCTCGCAGCACATGAGCCCGCCGCTGCCGCTGATCGGGGCCGGTGAACAGCTGGAAGCCGCGGCCAAGATGCTGCGCGACGCCGACGCGGTCATGGTCGTCGACGACGGCAAGCCGGCCGGCGTGATCACCCGTCACGACCTGCTCGGGTTTCTCTCCGAAGGGCCCCGGCGGCGCTGACGCGGTAGGGTTTCCCCGATCCGCGACCTTGGCGGTTCTGTGAACTTCAGGAACCTTGGCGGTTCTGTGACCTGTAGGAGAAGCCGTGACCGTCCCGCCCGTGCCGCCGCCGGGGGACTACCCGCCCCCGCCGCCGGGAGGCTACCCGCCGCCGCCAGGCGG
>NZ_JBJTJF010000137.1:0-3225 GCF_046095365.1 Mycobacterium sp. | reverse complement strand
CTTCGCCGACGCGGCCAGTGCGGCGCCGGCGGCGTCGTCGGCCCGGGGATCGGCCGAGCGCGGTGCGGACCCGGCGAACGGCCGGCAGGTCACCTCCTCGCCGCGGCGGGCCACCAGCAGTTCGGGGCTGGCGCCCACCAGTGCCGTGCCGGTGTGCGCGGGTCCGGCGGGGGAGAGGTCGGCCAGGTAGGCGAAGGACTCGGGGTCGGCATCGACCAGCCGGTGCAGGATCGCCAGCGGGTCCAGCGGGCCGTCCGCGGCCAGCTGCAGCGAGCGCGCCAAAACGACCTTCCGCAAAGGGTTTTCAGGATCACGCAGCCGGTGCAGGGCGGCCTCGACCCGGGCCCGGTGGGTCGCGACGTCGGGCAGCGCCGCCGCGACCCGCACCTTCGGCAGCGGCGAATCCGGCGCCGGCGGCAGCGTGTGGGCAACCCGCTCGGGCGCCAGCAGCGCGGCCGGGTCCCGCGGGTCGAACGGCAGCGCCCCCACCACCAGGCCGGCCGAGCCGTCACGCAGCGCGGCCCCCGCCGCCGCGACGTCGTCGTAGCTGTTCCGAATGCCCTGGGCCACAAGGGTTCCGGAGGGTCCGGTCAGCACGAAGGGTGTCGCGGGGGTCACTGGCTGGTCAGGCCCAGCGCGGAGAGCTGGCGCAGCCCGTACTCGAAACCGCACACCGACACCGCGGCGGTGCCGAACCCGTAGCGGGCGCCCTCGCGCAGCGGCTGCTCCACCCAGCGGGTGATCACCGACCGGGAGAAGTGGCCGTGGCTGACGAACACCACGTCGCGCTCGGCCATGTGGTCCAGCGCGTAGGCCACCGCCTGGTCGGCGCGCATGCTCACCTGGTCCACGCTCTCCCCGCCCGGGCAGCCGTAGGTCCACAGCAGCCAGCCGGGGGTCTCGGTGCGGATCTCGTGGGTGGTCAGCCCCTCGTAATCGCCGTAGTCCCACTCGGCCAGCAGCGGGGAGACCTCGTCGACGCGCAGGCCGGCCAGTTCGGCGGTCACCACCGCGCGCCGCCGCGGGCTGCTGATCACCAGGGGGTTGTCCAGCTCCAGCCGGCCGAGCGTCAGCGCGGCAAGTCTGGCCTGCTCGCGGCCCACGTCGGTCAGGTCGAGGTCGGTGACGCTGGTGTGCTTGCGGTCCCGAGACCACTCCGTCTCCCCGTGCCGCAGCAGGACCAGCCGATGGTTGCCGACACTCACGCTGACCGATTCTGCCAGTATGGTCGCCGTGACCCGAGTACTGGCGGTGGCCAACCAGAAGGGCGGGGTGGCCAAGACGACCACCGTCGCCTCGCTGGGCGCGGCGTTCGTCCGCGAGGGCAGGCGGGTGCTGCTCGTCGACCTCGACCCGCAGGGCTGCCTGACCTTCTCGCTGGGCACCGACCCCGACAAGCTGGCGGTGTCGGTGCACGAGGTGCTGCTCGGCGAGGTGGAGCCCGGCGCGGCGCTGGTCGCCACGCCGGAGGGCATGATGCTGCTGCCGGCCAACATCGATCTGGCCGGCGCCGAGGCGATGCTGCTGATGCGGGCCGGACGGGAGTACGCGCTGCGGCGCGCACTGGACAAGCTCGACGGGCCGGAGTCTTTCGACGTGGTGGTCATCGACTGCCCGCCGTCGCTGGGAGTGCTCACCCTCAACGGGCTGACCGCCGCCGACGACGTGATCGTGCCGCTGCAGTGCGAGACCCTGGCGCACCGCGGGGTGGGCCAGTTCCTGCGCACCGTCGCCGACGTCCAGCAGATCACCAACCCGAACCTGCGGATGCTCGGTGCGCTGCCGACGCTCTACGACTCGCGCACCACCCACAGCCGCGACGTGCTGTTCGACGTCGCCGACCGCTACGACCTGCCGGTACTGGCGCCGCCGATCCCGCGGACGGTGCGCTTCGCCGAGGCCAGCGCGTCGGGTTCGTCGGTGATCGCCGGCAAGCGCAAGAACAAGGGGGCGTCGGCCTACCGCGAGCTGGCCAAGAGCCTGCTCAAGCACTGGAAGTCCGGCAAGGAGCTACCGACGCTGGAACTCTAGGCCCCTCACGGCCCGTACCCGGTCAGCGCTTCGTCGCGCTGTTCGATCACCGTCGAGCCGATGACCGCGGGCAGCACCGCGCCGGTCCCGGGCGGGTGCGCGATCGGGATCACCCGCTGCCGGGTGCCGTCGGCGTTGTCGTGGACCGCCAGGCCGTCGGCGACCGGCACCAGCAGCCGTCCGGCCATCATGGTCGCCGGGCCCAGCACGGCCTGCGGCCCGTCCGTGTCCAGGGTGAAGCGGTAGTTCAGCTTGTTGTCGAAGACCATCACCGCGCTGCCGGTCCACCAGGTGATCTGATCGCCGGCCCGGGTCACCGCGGGCAGGCCGGCGGCCGGCACGGGCGGGCCGGGCAGGTAGGTGCTGGAGACCTTCGAGCCGGTCTCGTCGTAGACCGCGACCTCCGGGCGGGGCGTGGGCAGGTACACCGCGGCGCTGGTGCCGGCGACGGCCAGCACCCGGGCCTCGGCGTCGGCGGCCACGCCGTCCAGCTCCACCCGCTTGACGTCGGGCTCGTCCTCCTCCTTGGCGGGCTTGAGCAGGGTCAGCCGCAGATCCTCAGCGTCGCTGCAGGCCTCGAGCACGCCGACCGCGCTCTCGCTGGCCGCCGCCGACATCAGCGCGCAGCCCTCGCCCAGCTTGGTGTTGACCGGTTTGACCGGCGCGTCCATCTCGCCGTAGGACAGCATCCGGACCAGGTCCGAGCGCCACAGTTCCAGCCGGGTGGCCCCGGCGGAGAGCACCGCGTTGCCGTCGGAGCTGAGCAGCACCGCATCGTCTGCGTAGCTGGTGCGGGTCGGGCCGCGGTGCCCGGTCGAGGCGTCGATGCCGCTGACCTGTCCGCAGCCCCGCACGTCCGGGTAGACCGCGACGACGAGGTCGTAGACGTAGGACACCCCGCACAGGTCGGTGTCGCGGGCGTAGCTCCAGCGCGGCTCGCCGGTCTGCGGGTCGAGGCCGGCCACCGTGCGACCGTCGCCGCTGATCACGTCGCCGCCCAACACGATCGGCAGCCGGGTGGCGCCGCTGGCCGCGGTCCAAAGCTGTTGCAGCGTCTCCGGGACGGCGTCGGCGGCGGCCACGCGCGGCGCCGGTTCGGCAGCCGGGCGGCTGAGCGTGGCGCGCGCCGACCTGCGCCACAAGATGGCGCCGAGCGGCAGCGCCCCCACTGCGGCGCTCGCCGCCGCGGCGATG
>NZ_JBJTJF010000136.1:0-9005 GCF_046095365.1 Mycobacterium sp. | reverse complement strand
GGTCCAGGAGGACGGCCGGCTGCCCAAGAGTGCGCACTTCGAGGGCATCGACCTGACCGGCTTCGAGGAGAACTACTGGGCCGGCGTCGGACTGCTGCACACCCTGTTCGCCCGCGAGCACAACGCGGTGTGCGACGCGGTCAAGAAGGCCTATCCCAGCTTCGACGACCAGCGCCTCTACGAGATCGGCGTGCTGGTGGTCTCGGCGCTGATCGCCAAGATCCACACCGTCGAGTGGACCACCTGCATCCTGCGCCACCCGGCGCTGCAGATCGGTATGAACGCCAACTGGTACGGCGCACTGGGCGAAACCTTCAAGGAGAGGATCGGCCGCGTCAGCGATAACGAGGCCGTCTCCGGCATCGTCGGCTCGCCGGTGGACCACCACGGCGCGCCGTTCTCGCTGACCGAGGAGTTCGTCACCGTCTACCGCCTGCACCCGCTGATCCCGGACGACTGGAACTGGTTCTCGCTGGAGTCCGGCGAACACCTGCGCAACACCTCGTTCACCGAGATCCAGGGCAAGTACACCCGCGACTTCATGCACAGCATGGAGATGAGCGACCTGTGGTACTCGATGGGTCTGGCCAGCGCCGGGGCGGTGTGCCTGCACAACTATCCGGCGGCGCTGCGCAAGCTGGAGCGCCTCGACGGCCAGTTCACCGACCTGGCCACCCTCGACATCGTCCGCGACCGGGAGCGCGGTGTGCCGCGGTACAACGACTTCCGCGAGATGCTGCACATGCCGCGTCGTAAGAGCATCGACGAGATCACACCCAACAAGGAATGGGCCAAGGAGATCAACGAGATCTACAACGGCAACGTCGACATGGTCGACGTCCAGATCGGCATGCAGGCCGAGCAGCCGCCGAAGGGCTTCGGCTTCTCCGACACCGCCTTCCGGATCTTCATCGTGATGGCCTCGCGCCGGCTGAAGTCCGACCGGTTCTTCACCAACGACTTCACCCCCGAGGTCTACACCCAGGTCGGGTTCGACTGGGTGAACAACAACGGTATGAAGGACGTCCTGCTTCGCCACTATCCGGAGCTCGAGCCGGTCCTGGGCAGCGTGGATCGCGTTTTCGCCCCGTGGCCCAAGCTGGGTGCGCCCGCTCCGGACAAGCCGAACCGGATCGTCCAGCTTGCCGATACCGTTCGCGCCTACCTGCCGTGGGGGTAATCGGTGCCTGGTGACTTTCCGCACGCGTCAGCACTGGAAGGGATCCGGTTCACCGCGCAGATCGGTGCTCCCAACATCATCCTGGGGCTGTTCAGAAAGCGGGAGTTGCCGGTAAAGATCGCGTCCAGGCTGGGTGCCGAACACCTCGGCTACCAGCTGGTCGACGGGCTGGTCAAGCGTTACGGGCCCGGTCCGTTCTACGTGCGGGTGGCCAAGGACGAGGCGCTGCTGATCACCCACCCCGATGATCTGAAGTTCGTGCTGGGCGGCTCATCCCCGGACCCCTTCGCCTCCGACCCGGAGCCGAAGGTCAAGGGGATGTCCGCCTTCCAGCCGGACGCCTTGACGATCTCGCGCGGGGACCTTTGGACACAGCGTCGGCAGTTCGCCGACGCTGTGTGCAAGCCCGACCAGCAGGTGCATCCACTCGCCAACGCATGGGCCGGGGTCGCCGCCGACACCGCGCGCGAACTGGCGGGAGCGCCGATCCGGTGGGCGGACATCGACCAGGCCTTCCTGAGGATGATCCGGCGGGTGGTACTCGGCGACAGTGCCGCCGACGACACCCGCGTCACCGACCTGCTCGGCGAGCTGATGGCGCAGGGCAACAAGATGCCCGGCACCCCGGGTCCGGAGTACCCCGAGTTCATCGGCCTGATCCAACGCCACATCGACAAGGGCGACCCGGGCAGTCTTGCCTCGCTGGTCCCCGGCGCGCCCAACCCGCCCGGCGGCGCCGCCGGGCAGGTGGTGCACTGGATGTTCGCGCTGAAGGCCAACCTGGCGGCCAACGTGCTGCGGGCGCTGGCGGTGCTGGCCACCCATCCCGAGCAGCAGCGGGAGGCCCGCAAGGAAGTCGCCGGCGCCGACCTCGGCACAGCCTCGGGTGTGGCGTCACTGGACTACCTGGGCGGCTGCCTGCTCGAGGCCATGCGGCTGTGGCCGACGGTGGGTCTGCTGGTCAAGGTGGCCCATCGCGACGTCGAGTTCCCCAGCGGCGCAGTGCTTCCCGAGGGCAGCCAGGCGCTGATCTACAACGTGTACAACCACCGCAACCGTGCCCGGATCCCCTACGCCGACAAGTTCTCCCCCGGGGAATGGGTCAGCGGCAACGCCGGGCAGGACTGGTCGTTCAACTTCTTCAGTCACGGAGCACAGAACTGCCCCGGTGCGGGCATCTCGATCTTCCTGGGCCAGGCGGTGATGGCCAACCTCCTCCAGGCCGGCCCGCTGTCGGTCAGCGGGGTCCGACTGGACCCGAGCAAGCCGCTGCCGCACGGCGTCGACCTGTACGCACTCACCGTGCATGCCGGCTCGTCGGCTTGACGCGCTCCGCTGACCGAGGGGGTATCGACGGACCGTGACCACCACGAGTGAGCACCTGCAGCGGGCACTGGACGGACGCTGGCGCGAGACCAAGAAGATGATCCGCGAGAAGCTGGCGCTGGAGATCTTCCGGCCGCACTTCACCCCGACCAAGGACGTCGCCCGGGCGCGGGTGAACGCGCAACTGAAGATCATCGCGGCGGCCGGACAGGCCGAGGACGGCTTCCAGAAGGAGCGCGGCGGAACCGGGGACGCCGGCGCGGCGGTGACCAAGATCGAAATGCTGGCCATGTCGGACCTGTCCCTGATGGTCAAGGCCGGTGTGCTGTGGGGGCTGTTCGGCGGGGCCGTTGAGAACCTCGGCACCGAACGCCACCACGAGGCCTACGTGCGCCCGCTGATCACCCTGGACCTGCTGGGCTGCTTCGCCATGACCGAGACCGGCCACGGCAGCGACGTCCAGCACCTGGAGACCACCGCCACCTACGACCCGCAGACCGAAGAGTTCGTCATCCACTCCCCCACGCCGTCCTCGCGCAAGGACTACCTGGGCGGTGCCGCCGAGAGCGCCACCGTCGCCGCCGTCTTCGCCCAGCTCATCACCCAGGGCGAGAACCACGGGGTGCACTGTCTGGTGGTGCCGATCCGCGACGGGAACGGCAACGACCTGCCCGGGGTGCGTACGTGGGACTGCGACTACAAGGGCGGCCTGCCCGGGGTCGACAACGGCCGGATCATGTTCGACCACGTGCGAGTCCCCCGGGAGAACCTGCTCAACCGGTTCGCCGACGTCGCCCCCGACGGCACCTACACCTCGGAGATCGAGAACCCCAACCGGCGCTTCTTCACCATGCTCGGGACCCTGGTCCGCGGCCGGATCACCGTCGGCGGCAGTGCCGCGCAGGCCGCGAGGGTGGCGTTGGACATCGCCGTGCGATATGCGTTGCAGCGCAAGCAGTTCCTTGCCCCCGGTGAGGACCGCGAAGTCCCGATCATGGACTATCTGGTGCATCAGCGCCGGCTGCTGCCCTATGTGGCGCAGTCCTACGCCCTGCAGTTCGCGCAGAACGAACTGGTCGCGGCCATGCACGACTGGCAGACCGCCGCCGTCCGCGACCTGGAGGCGCAGCGTGATCTCGAGGCCCAGGCGGCCGGGCTGAAGGTGGCCAGCACGTGGCACGCCAGCGCGGCGATCCAGGAAGCGCGCGAGGCCTGCGGCGGTGCGGGCTACCTCGCCGAGAACCGGCTGGTGGAACTGCGCGCCGACACCGACGTCTTCACCACCTTCGAGGGCGACAACCATGTGCTGCTTCAACTGGTGGCCAAGCATCTGCTCACCGAATACAACGACGACATCAAGAGCATGAGCCCGTTCGCCTGGGTGCAGTTCGCCGCGAACTTCGCCGGAGAGAGGGTGTCGCGCAAGACCGCAGCGACCCAGATCATGCAGCGGATCCTCGACAACCGCGAGGACAACGCCGTCGAGGGAAGCCTGTTCAACCGAGGCACCCAGGCCAAGATGCTCGAGGACCGCGAGCAGTACCTGCTCAGCTCGCTGGCCCGCCGGCTGCAGCGCCGGGCCAAGACGATGTCGGCCTTCGATGCGTTCAACTCGGTGCAGGACCACGTCATGCACACGGCGCGAGCCCACATCGACAGGATCGTGCTCGAGGCGTTCATCGCCGGCATCGACACATGCGAGGATCCCGAGGCGCGGCGGATTCTTGATCTGGTCTGCGATCTCTACGCGCTCAGCGTCATCGAGGCCGACAAGGCGTTCTTCCTCGAGCACCGGCTGCTGTCCACCGAGCGCGCCCGCGCGGTGACCAACGGGATCAACGAGCGCTGTCGCAATCTTCGTCCGCACGCCGAGACCCTGGTCGACGCGTTCGGCATACCCGAGCAGTTGCGCGATGCCGAGATGCTGCATCCCGAACGCCTACCCCGACCGGGAGCGTGAGCACCGGATGAACGTCGCCGAAGAGGTCGTCGACTGGCTCTACCGCGAGCAACTGCAGATCGACGAGCAGTGGTCCTACCTGCTGCCCACCGGATTCACCTGGTGGGCCGATCAGTACGCCCAAACCGTGGAGATGGTTCGCGAGGAGACCGGGCCCAGCGGCGAGACCGGGTATCTGGTCTGCGTGCGCACCGAACTGCTGCGCGAGCTGGACCTGACCGATACCGCATTGGAAGGGATCAACGCGATCTCAATGCAGTGCGCGTCGATGTCGGGACCGGTCTACGACGTCGCGGCGCGACGGCTGGATCTGTGGACCCTGGTCCGGCTGCACGACGACAACGGCTCCTGGATGCGCTTCCTGCTCGGAGCGGCCGCCGTGCTGCAACTCGCCGAGGCGCGCGCGCTGGCGCCACTGCTCGCCGACACGGTGGGTGCGCTTCCGGCCACCAGCGACCACCCGGAGAGCGGCGTACGCGAGGTTCCCGACGAGATGGCCTTCGCGGCGGGGATTTTCGTGCGGTCCGGCGATGAGCCGTGCGCGTGGACGGCCTCGGAGTTCCGCGAACTCGTCGACGAGTTCGGGAACCACCCCCCGGCAGTGGCCGCCGCAGCCGGGCAACACGGCTTCACCGTCGAGTTCCCGTTCGGGGAGCGCACCTCGTTGTGTCAGGTGCTCGGCGATCAGCCTCATCCGCTCTACGGCAACGGTCTGCTTGTGCTGCAGCGTTTTCCGGTCGAGGTCGGATCTGAAGCCGAGGGCGTCAGGCTGGCGCTGTCCCTCAACGCCGCCGACCTGACCCGGCGGGTGACCGGCTACGGCTTCGGCAGCTACGTCTACGCCGACGCGATGATCCACTTCACCGGATTCGTCCCCAACGCGCTGCACAAGCCGGGTCTGCTGCCCAACCTGTACTTCTCCTGTGCGGCACGCGCACAGGCGATGGAGGCCCGCTTCGTCGAGGGCGACTGGGACGCAGACGCCTTCACCGTCGATCCCGTCGTCTTCGCCCGCCGGCAGGAGCGTCAACAGTCAATACAGCCGATCATCGAACGGCCGGTCCGCGGATGCCCGATGATGCGGGCGAGGGCGGAAGGAGCCCAATGAGCGCCATCGAACTGCCCGGAGCCTCGGTTGCCATCACCGGGGGGGCCCGTGGTATCGGCTATGCCACCGCGAAGGCTTTCGTCGCCAAGGGCGCGCGGGTCTTCATCGGTGACCTCGATGCGGACCTGGCCAAAGCCAGCGCAGCAGAACTGGGTTGCACCGCAACCGGCCTCGACGTCCGTTCCCGCGAATCGTTCGCCGCTTTCCTGGAGATGTGCGATCCGCCGGTTCAGGTTCTGGTCAACAACGCGGGGATCATGCCGGCCGGCCGGTACGTCGACGAAACCGATGCGGTCACCGACGCAATCGTCGACATCAACCTCAACGGGGTGCTGCGCGGCACCAAACTCGCTCTGCCCGGGATGCTGCAGCGCGGGTCGGGACACATCGTCAACGTGGCCTCCTACCTGGGCAAGGCGCCGGCCGCGGGCCTGGCCACCTATTGCGCCACCAAGCACGCCGTCGTCGGGTTCAGCGAAGCGCTGCGCGACGAACTGGCCGGCACCGGCGTCACCGTGACCGCCCTGCTGCCCTCGGCGGTGCGCACCGATCTGGTGTCCGGGGTCAAGCTCGACGGCCTGCTCCCGACGGTCGACCCCGAGGACATCGCCGACGCGGTCGTGGAGTCCTGCCGCTCCCGCACGGCGATCGTGGCGGTTCCCCGCTGGATGCGCACCTATGAGGCGGCCGCGGCGCTTGCCCCCGACCGGTTCCTCGGGGCGGTGCGCGGCAAGCTGACCCGCGACCGGGTGCTGCGATCCCTGGACACCTCGGCCCGCGCGGACTACGAGGAGCGGATCCGGCGCGACGCCGAGACCGACACCAAAACGGGCAGGGGTAAAAACCCCCGGCGCTAGTCCATCGCGAAGATCGGCGGCTTCGGCCCGGGGCCTATCGGGCTGTTTCCCGATGGTCCGGGTCGCGCCCATAGCGATTCGTTGACCCAGCCGGCGGGCACGTCCGACACGGTCCTCTGGCGGGGCGGCTTCAACGCGGCCCTCGGTTTCGGAGCGGTGTCCGGACGCGCGCACCCGGATCCGCGATCGCACCCGGGTGACCGGACGTCCGCGCCGGCCGCCGGCGACAAGGCGATCGCCGCGGCAACAGCACCGAGCACGGCGGCGGGAATGACGAGTGGCATTGCCATCGTGGAAAGGTCCTCTCTGCCAAGGTGGGGGCCGTCCCCACTGCTACGTGCGAGGGTATGAACGGTCCGGGGCCAGCGGGAGAATCTCATAGCAAAGACATATACATAATTCGCGATCTGTAGATCGCTAATTGGTACCTACGTCGCCCGCTGACCCTTTCGTGGCCGCCTGCGGGCGGACCCCGCGACGGGGGCGACAGCAACGAGGGCGGTTACCCGAAAACCGAGGTGTCGAAACCGACAAATAAGGCGCAGCGATGTGATATCCGTTAACTCTCTTGGGTCGAGAGGGGATGGGATGAGGCTGTCTCTGCCCTCGCAGTCCCCTCCTTCCGCCCCGATTTTTCCCGGCTCAAAGAAATCGCGCCGCCGACGTTTACCTCACGGTGGCCAATGTGGAGGTTCTGCTCATGTGCGCGGATAACTTTTCGGGTCGGCATGCCAAGGTCACCGGCCGTCACCGCCGGGACCGGCAACTGCCCGTGGCGCAGACGGCGCGGTTGATCGACGACGGGTCGGCCTGGCCGGCGGTGCCACCGCCCACGTCGCCTCCCGCGCGCTCGGCGCACTACGTCGGCCGAGTCGGGGCGCTGGCGGTCGCACTCGGGGTGGGCGCTGCGATCTTCGGTTCCACCACCGTGGCTGCCGCGGACACCGGCGCGCCGGACACCACCGGGTCGGCCGGGCAGGAGTCCGATGCCGGGGCGACTGCCGGGGCGCCGACGCGCAAGACGCAGGCGGGCAACCGGCGCACGCCGCGACGGGCCGCCGCGGACGCTTCGCCGGCGCCGGCCGACGCGGTGGACGTTCCCGCCACCAAGCCGGCACCCCGCGGCGGGGTGAGCCGAACGGCGCCGCCGCGTCGGCGATCCGAGGGTGCCCCGTTCGTCGTGCCGGGCCGGGTGGCCCGCCCGAGCGCGGTGGACACTCCGGCAGCGGCCGCTGGCCTGCCGTCGTCGCCGGGCGCACAGGTGCTTGCCTCGGTACTGGGCGGTAAGGCGCCGGCGTCGGTCAGAACGAAGCTCAACGAGATCGTCACGACCGTGCTGAAGGACGCCATCTCGGCCGTGGCGGCGAACGCCGGACTGCCCGGGGCCGGCGCGGTCCCGCAGTTGAGTGCCGGCGGCACGCCTCAGGGCGCGCCGGTGATGCGGGCGCTGGCCACGCTGCAACGGGTCCTGGCGACCGACGGCGGTGCGCTGTCGCTGCTGGGCTTCGGCAGTGGCGGCGGCTCGCCCTCGTCCTCGCCGCTGTCGTGGGCGTCGCTGGCGGTGGCCCGCCGCCAGGACCTGGCCGGCCCGGCGCCGCAGGTGGCTCCCGCGGCGGCTGTCGGCACCGCCGAGACCGTGGCGGATCCCGTCGTCGGTGCTACGCGGACAATTACGATCACTGGCGTTTTCATAAACGGAGTCGCTGTCAATTCGGCTCCGCCGAACACTGAGATTACGATCACAGGAACGAATTTCACCGCCACTTACCCCGCTGCCTCAGTAAGTCTTGTGTATTTCGGTTGCGATAATAAGGCGGGGACAAACTGCGGGAGTACCGGTCAAAAAGCAACAGTAGTAAAGGGTTCGGTGGAGAAAGGCTCACTGAAGGTCGTAGTTCCGCAGGACGCTAAATCCGGTTATGTTCAAGTATTTGCTGACACCAGCCCAGTTTCATGGTCGTCCTACAGCACAGAGTCGTTCACCGTAGATGCATCTACTAATGCGCCGACGATAACCGAGGTGAATCCGACCTCGGGTGTATCTAAAGTAGCCGGTGCGGTGACAATCACCGGAACTAATTTTGTTCCGAACACCGACGCCGCGCCGAAGGCCACTACCGTGACATTCGGCTGCAGCGCGAATGCCTGCGGCACCAAATCAGTAGCTGCGACTAACGTTGTGGTTAACCCAGATGGCAAGTCACTCACGGCCGACTACCCTGCAGAACTCCCCAAGAATGGAACCCTTGATGGAAACATTCAGGTGGTTACCAAGGGCGGCACCGTATACAGCACTACAACGTTCAAACTAAACAACCCCAGTATCACGTCCATCGACACCACAGGCTATTGGGGTAGCTCGCTGACCATCAACGGGTCTTACCTCGCGGGCGCAACGAAGGTGACATTCGCCGGAGGTGCCGACGGTAACGGTGTATCGGTGCTGCCGGGACCGGACGGCTTCACCGTGATCGACGGCCAGAGCAAACAGTCGCAAATCCAAGTCTCCGCAATTCCCGTCGGCACCTCCGGCGAATGTCACCTTCGTTGCGCCCGCGAGGTAAGACCCGTTGA
>NZ_JBJTJF010000135.1:0-4634 GCF_046095365.1 Mycobacterium sp. | reverse complement strand
GCCGTTGCCGCCCCGCGAACCGTCGACCAGCAGCGCGGCGTCGAAACCGCTGCCACCGGCGGCGCCGTTGCCGCCCAGGCCACCGTTGCCGGCGGTGCCGGTAAGTACGGCATCGCCGGAACGGACGGCGTCCTGCCCGGTGAGGCCGGCGGGGCGGGCGGCAACGGCGGAGCCGGCGGCCACGGTGGCACCGGCGGCAGGGGCGGCGTGATCTGTGGCACGGGCGGCGGCGCCGGCGCCGGCGGGGGCGGCGGCGATGCCGGGACGGGCGGTGACGGCGCTGCCGGCCGCAACGGCACGGCCGGGAACCGCGACGGCGGCGCCGGCGGGGCCGGCGGCAAGGGCGGAGACGGCGGCGTCGGCGGCACCGCCGGCACCGCGGGCAAGGGCCGCATCGACGGTACCGACGCGGTGGGAGGCACCGCCGGCAACGGTGGCCTGGGCGGCAACGGCGCCGCCGGTGGCAGCGGTTTCGACGCCGCGCTGCTGGTCGACGGTTCGCGGGGCGGCAACGGCGGCGCCGGCGGTGCCGGCGGGGCCGGCGGCAAGGGCGGTGTGGGCACCAACGCCACCAACGGCGGCGGCGGCGGCGACGGTGGTGACGCCGGCGTGGCCGGAAACGGGGCCATGGGCGGCACCGGCGGCAACGGCACCGTCGGGGCGCCCGACGGCCAGACCGGGGTGGCCGGCGGGGCCGGCGGCAACGGCGGCAACGGCGGAGCCAAGGGTGCCGGGGGCGCCGGAAACGGCGGCGGCACGACCGGCTCCAGTGGCACCCAGGGCCTGGCGACCGACGGCGCCAACGGCGGGCTGGGCGGCAATGGCGGCGCCGGCTTCGACGCCTCGGCGCTGGTCAATGGCTCCCGCGGCGGCAACGGCGGTTCGGGCGGCCGTGGCGGCAACGGCGGCACCGGTGGCACCGGGCGTCTGGCCACCAAGGGCGGCAACGCCGGCAGCGGCGGTAACGCCGGCCTCGCCGGTGACGGCGCCACCGGAAAGCCGGGCAACAACGGCATCGTCACCGCGGTGGACGCCACCAGTGGCGGCGTCGGGGGAGCGGGCGGCAACGGCGGCGACGGCGGCGCGGCCGGCACGGCCGGAGCGGGCGGCAACGGCGGGGCCAGCGGCACCGGCGGCATCCAGGGTCTTGCCCCCGGCGGCGCCGACGGCGGCACCGGCGGTAACGGCGGCTCGGGATACGAGTCGGCGAGCCTGGCGGCCGGCACCGGCCTGCGCGGCGGCAATGCCGGCGCCGGCGGCAACGGCGGCGCCGGCGGCCGGGGCGGCCTCGGCCGTCTGGGCGCCGACGGCGGTGTCGGCGGAACCGGCGGAAACGCCGGACTGGCCGGCAACGGCGCCGGCGGCGCGAACTCGACCGGCTTCGACAAGGCGACCGGTGACGGGCTGACCGGTCAGGCCGGCGGCAACGGCGGCGCCGGCGGCAACGGCGGCGACGCCGGTTCAGGCGGGCTGGGCCAGGGACCCGGGGCCTCCGACGGCAACAACGGCCAGTGGGGGAATGCCTCCGACGGCGGTTTCGGCGGCAAGGGCGGCAACGGCGGCGCCGGGTTCAACGCCGCTGTCGTGTCACCGAACTCCGGCATTCGCGGCGGGAACGGCGGCAACGGCGGCGCCGGCGGCAATGGCGGGGCCGGCGGCTACAGCCCCAACGCCGCCACCAAGGGCGGCAACGCCGGAAGCGGCGGTGACGCCGGACTGGCCGGCAACGGCGCGATCGGCCTGCGCGGCGACAACGGGATCGTCACCGGCGTCGACGCCACCAACGGCGGCACCGGCGGCGCGGGCGGCAACGGCGGGAACGGCGGCGCGGCCGGCACGATCGGCGCCGGCGGCAACGGCGGCTCGGCCGGCACAGCCGGAACCAAGGGGCTTGGCACCGGCGGCGGAAACGGCGGTCAGGGCGGTCAGGGCGGCAACGGATTCGACGCGCTGACCGGCAACCCGACCACCGGTCAGCGCGGCGGCAATGCCGGCTCGGGCGGCACCGGGGGTAAGGGCGGCACCGGCGGCACAGGCTCGAACACCACCACCGGCGGGAACGCCGGCAGCGGCGGCGACGCCGGCACCGCGGGCAACGGTGCGACCGGCGGAGCCGGAGGCAACGGGACCGCGGGCGCGCCCAACGGCGTCAACGGCGTCGCGGGCGGCGCCGGCGGCAACGGAGGCGGCGGCGGTGCGGCCGGGACGGTCGGGACCGGCAGCGCCGGCAATGGAACCGCGGGCATCCAAGGCCTGGGCTCCAACGGCGGCAACGGCGCCCGCGGCGGTAACGGCGGCACCGGCTGGGACGCGGCGGTCGCTGCTCCGAACTCAGGTCTGGCCGGCGGCAACGGCGGCTCGGGCGGAAAGGGCGGCAACGGCGGCACCGGCGGCGCCGGCCGGGCGGCCACCACCGGTGGCAACGCCGGCAGCGGCGGCGACGCCGGTGTAGCCGGCAACGGAGCCATCGGCCTGCGCGGCGACAACGGGATCGTCACCGGCGTCGACGCCACCAACGGCGGCGCCGGCGGCAAGGGCGGCACCGGGGGCGACGGCGGCGCGGCCGGCACGGCCGGCACCGGGGGCAACGGCGGCGGCAGCGGTACGGCCGGTATCCAGGGCCTGGCGACCAACGGCGGCAACGGCGGTCAGGGCGGTGTCGGCGGCAGCGGCTTCAACGCTCTGGTCGGTAACCCCAACAGCGGTCAGCGCGGCGGTAACGCCGGCTCGGGCGGCGCCGGCGGCAACGGCGGCGCCGGCGGAACCGGTCGTCTGGCGACCACCGGCGGCAACGCCGGGAGTGGCGGTAACGGCGGTGTCGCGGGCAACGGCGCCATCGGAAAGGCCGGCGCGGCCGGGACCGGGGCTTCGCCCAACGGCGAGAACGGCGGCGCCGGCGGCAACGGCGGCAACGGTGGTGACGCCGGCGCGGCGGGAACGGCCGGCGCCGGCGGAGCCGCGGGCACCGTGGGGCAGGCCACCAGCGGCGGAAACGCGGGCAAGGGCGGCCAGGGCGGCGCCGGGTTCAACGCGGCGGCCTTCCCCGCGTCGGGCCTGGCCGGCGGCAACGGCGGCAACGGCGGCGCCGGCGGTGACGGCGGCAAGGGTGGCACCGGCCCCAACGCCACCACCGGCGGCAACGCGGGCGACGGCGGTGATGCCGGTACCGCCGGCAACGGAGCCACCGGCGGCCCGGGCAACAGCGGGACCATCGTGGGCGTCGACGCCACCGCCGGCAACGCCGGCGGCACCGGCGGAAACGGCGGCAACGGCGGTGCGGCCGGCACGATCGGCGCCGGGGCCAACGGCGGTGCCAGCGGTACCGCCGGCATCCAGGGTCTGGGCACCAGCGGCGGAAACGGCGGCAACGGCGGTCAGGGCGGCTCCGGTTTCAACGCCTTCACCGGCAATGCGAACAGCGGCCAGCGCGGCGGCAACGCCGGCGCGGGCGGCGCGGGCGGTAACGGCGGCACCGCCGGCACCGGTCGTCTGGCCACCACCGGAGGCAACGCCGGCAGTGGCGGGAACGCCGGGACGGCCGGCAACGGCGCGGCCGGGACCGCCGGGACTGCCGGTAACGAACTCTTCAGGGACGGTGCGGCCGGTGGCGCCGGTGGCAACGGCGGAAACGGCGCTACCGGCGGTGCGGCCGGCACGGCGGGAGCCGGGGGCAGCGCCGGCACCCGGGGCACCAACTCCAACGGCGGCGCCGGCGGCAACGGCGGAGCCGGCGGCAACGGCTACGACGCGGCGGCTCTGGCCGACGGCAGCGCCGGCGGCAACGGTGGCAACGGCGGCGCCGCTGGCACCGGCGGCACGGGCGGCTTCGGCGGCACCGGCACCGGTGGCAACGGCGGCAACGGTGGCAACGGCGGCGCCGGCGGCGCCGCGGGCAACGGCGCCAAGGGCGACCCGCTGTTCCTGACCAACAACGGCGCGGGCGGCCGCGGCGGCAATGCCGGCATCGGCCGCGACGGCGGCGCCGGCGGCACCGGCGGCGGTGCGGACCCGGCCGGAACCAACGGCAACGGCGGCAACGGCGGCAGGGGCGCCGACTCCGGCACGGCCGGCACCGGCGGAGCCGGCGCGGCCGGCACCGCACTGCAGCCCAACGGCGGCGCCGGCGGTAACGGCGGCGACTTCAGCACCATTGCCGCCGGCAACGGTGGCGCCGCCGGATCCGCGGCCCGCGGCGGCAACGGCGGCAGCGCAGGCACGGCGGGCTCCGGCGGGGGCGCACCGCTGTCCGGTACCGGCGGCGCCGGCGGCGCCGGCTACAGCCCCGCTCTGGGGCTAGGCGGCAACGGCGGCACCGGCGGCAACGGCGGGACGCTCGGCAACGGCGGCGCCGGCGGCGCCGGCGGCAGCCCGACCGGCGTGGGTGTCGGCGGCAACGGCGGCAACGGCGGCACCGGCGGCAGCTTCCGCGGAACAGGCGGCAACGGTGGCAACGGCGGTACTCCGTTGACCGGCGACGGCGGCGACGGCGGCAACGGCGGCGCCGGTCTGGGCGCCACCCTGGGAGTCGGCGGCAACGGCGGTGCCGGCGGCGCGGCGAACAATACCGGCGCCAGCATCATCGGCTTCGCCGGCGACGGCGGCACGGGCGGAACCGGCGTCGTCGAGGGCGGCAG
>NZ_JBJTJF010000134.1:0-11453 GCF_046095365.1 Mycobacterium sp. | reverse complement strand
CCGCTGTCGCCCGGGTTGACACCGTCGACGCCGTCCCGGCCGTCACCGCCGTTGCCGCCGATGGCGCCGAGGCCACCGGCGCCGCCCGCGCCGCCGTCGCCGGAGACGCTGCCGCCCTTGCCGCCCGCGCCGCCCGCGCCGCCGGCCCCGCCCGCGGTGCCGTCGGTGCCCGAACCGCCCGCCGTGGTGGCGCCGGCGCCGTTGGTGCCGTCCTTGCCGTCGCCACCGCTGCCGCCCGCGCCGCCGTCGCCGACCGCGCCCGCGGCACCGCCGGCGCCGCCCTTGCCACCGGACGCCCCGGCCGGGGCCTTGGGATCGGCGGCCATGTTGTAGCCGGTGCCGCCGTTGCCGCCGTTACCGCCACTGGTCGGCGTCGTGCCGCCCGACCCGTCGGTGCCGGCCTTGCCGCCGGTGCCGGCGCCCTTGGCGCCGCCCTTGCCGCCGCCGCCGCCGGCGCCCGGGTCGCCGCCCTTGCCGCCGTTGCCGCCATCGGGGTGCGCGCGGGTGCCGTCGGCGCCGCGCCCGCCGTGGCCGCCGACTCCCCCGTTGCCGCCGGAGCCGCCGTCGCCGCCGTCGCCGGCCGCCGCGACAGTCTCACGGACCAAGCCGTAGCGGCCGGGTCCACCGCCGGTGCCGGAGGTGCCGTCATAGCCGTTGCCGTTGTTGTCGCCGAAGCCGGTGGAGTCCGCACCGCTGACACCCGCGGTGCCCGCACCGGCGTTTCCGCCGCGGCCGCCGACGCCCCCGGCGCCGCCGTTGCCCAGCAGCACGCTGCCGGTGCCGCCGTTGCCGCCCGCGCCGCCCGCGCCGCCGTCGGCGCCAAGACCGCCGTCAGCGCCCCGCCCGCCGGCACCGCCGGCGCCGGTTCCGTTGTTCTCATAGGGGCTGCTGCCGTCGATGGTGAACGGGATGATCCGCGCGTTCGCCCCGCCGTCGCCGCCGTTGCCGCCCTTGCCGCCGGCCACGCCGGCCACCGGGGCGGCGGTGCTGTTGCCGCCCGCGCCGCCGTCACCGCCGGCGCCCCACAGGGTCAGCGGGCCGGTGCCGCCGGCGTTGCCGCCCGTGCCGCCGGTGCCCCCGACGCCGACCGCGTCGCCGCCGGCGCCGCCGTTGCCGCCGCCGTCGAGGAAGATCGCGCTGCGCCCGCCGTCACCACCGTCGCCGCCGCGGGTGTAGCCCACGCCGCCGGCGCCGCCCGGTCCGCCGTCGCCGGCCGGTGAGAACTTGCCGGTGGTGCCACCGTCGCCGCCGTTGCCGCCCACGCCGCCGACGTTGACCGCCGCGCCGCCGACGCCGCCGAATCCGGCGTTGTTGACCAGAGAGAACGTGCCCGTATTGCCGCCGCGGCCGCCCTGACCGCCGGTGCCGCCGACCCCGGTCGCCGCACCGCCGGTGCCGCCGGTGCCGCCGAAGCTCAACCCCGGGGGATACCCGGCGATGGAGAACATTCCGGAGTTGCCGCCGGCACCGCCGGCACCACCGACGCCGCCGACTCCGGAGGCCACGCCACCGGTGCCGCCGTCACCGCCGCGGCCGAAGAACAGGCCGCCCGTGCCGCCGGCACCCCCGGTACCACCGGACTGGACGCCGTCGACGCCGGCGCCACCGTTGCCGCCCCTGCCCCACAACCCTGCCGACCCGCCGTCGCCGCCTGCGAAACCGTTGCCGCCGTCGCCCCATAGCAACCCGGCCTTCCCGCCGTCGCACGCACCACTGGTGCATGCGCCCTCGTACCGGGTGTAGCTGTAGCCGGTCCCACCCAGGATGCCCGCATTCGGGTTCTCAGCGGTGCCGTCCCCGAACAGTTTGACCTGGTTGCCGGTCGCGGAAGCTCTCGGCAGGTTGAGCAGAAGACCTCCGGAGGTGGTCGTGGCCGACGCCGCCGGGGCGGTGCGCGAGCCCCTGCTCAACTCGCGGCGGGTGAACGCCGCGGCGGTCCAGGCCAGCGGCGCAACCGCGGGCCCGTCGCCGGAGCCGCCCGCAGCCAGCCAGGACAGCAGACCCGGACCCAGGCCGCTGACTCGGCCCGGCGCAGAACTCACCGCCGCCGCCGCAGGCGGACGCATCACCGGCGCCGAATTCGCCGCGGCGGCGGCACGCGCGATCGCCGACCGGACCGGCTGCGCCGGAACCGCGATCGCAGCGGGCGCCGGGGTGTCCGGGTCCGCAGGAGCGCTCAGCGGCGCGGCCAACGCGCTTGTGGCGCCGGGCACGGCTGCGGCCGGACGTGCCGTCCGGGCCTCTGCGGCGGCCTCGGCGGGCTGCGAGTTGCCCCGTTTCCCACGCTGCGGGAGTTCCGGAACCGAAGCCGACGGCCGGGGTGTGCGACCACGGCGCGACGTCCGGTCGGGCGTCGCGGGGGCGACCTGCTCAGCCGCGTCGTTACCGGAGGCCGGGTCACTCTGCGCCGGGTCACTCTGCGCCGGGCCGATCCGGGACGAGGCGTCGCCCGAACGGGGTTTGGAGGACGCTCGGGACCTGGCCGGTGAGCTGCCGCGCGAGGTACCCGGGTCGTCGCTGGAGGAACTCGATCCCGTCGAGCCCGCCGAGCCCGACGTGTCGGCGTAGGCGGACACCGGCGAGGCGATGGCCGCCCCCACACCCAGTGCGACGGCCAGCGCGCCGATCCGGCCCACGTAGCGCGCGGACCCGGAGTCCTCGGGGCAGACGTCGCGCTGCCCGGAACGGGTGAGGCGGACGGGCTGGATCGACTTGGCTGCGGCCATCACGGTTCCTTCACGATTCATGTTCAAAAGTCATGTTCAAGAGCGCGACGTTCCCCCGCGCCTGAGGCGTCACTATGCCATTGCCGCCCGCCCGGGAAAACCTTCACCCGCGAAAACCCGACGAAATGTCGGCAAACACTTTCATCGGCGCCTCCGCTAATGCGCCGCGGCGTCCCAGGTGGGTCCGTAACCCACCGAAACCTCCAGCGGAACGTCCAGCGGGTAGGCACCGCCCATCTTGTCCCGCACCAGTTTCTCGACCGCGTCCCGCTCCCCCGGCGCGACCTCGAGCAACAACTCGTCGTGCACCTGCAGCAACAGCCGAGAGGACAGGCCGGCGTCGGCCAGGGCGGCGTCCACCCCGATCATCGCGACCTTGATGATGTCGGCCGCGCTGCCCTGGATCGGGGCGTTGAGCGCGGCACGCTCGGCGGCCTCGCGGACCTGGCGGTTGCTGCTGTCCAACTCGGGCAGGTAGCGCCGGCGGCCCAGCACCGTGGAGGTGAAGCCGTCCTTGCGGGCCTGGTCGACGATGGCCAGCAGGTAGTCGCGCACCCCGCCGAACCGGGCGAAGTAGGCGTCCATCTGGTCCTTGGCCTCTTCGGTGGAGATCTTGAGCTGCTGGGACAGCCCGTAGGCGCTCAGCCCGTAGGCCAGTCCGTAGGACATCGCCTTGACCCGGCGGCGCAGTTCGGCGGTGACCTCGCCGATCGGCACGCCGAAGGCCCGTGACGCCACGAAGTTGTGCAGGTCCTCACCGGTGCGGAAAGCCTCGATGAGACCCTCGTCCTTCGACAGGTGGGCCATGATGCGCATCTCGATCTGGCTGTAGTCGGCGGTCATCAACTCGGCGTATCTGAACCCTGGGCCGTCGCCGACGACGAAGGCGTCGCGGATGCGCCGACCGGCGTCGGTGCGGATCGGGATGTTCTGCAGGTTCGGCTCGGTCGAGGACAGCCGGCCGGTCGCGGCGATGGTCTGGTTGAAGGTGGTATGGATGCGCCCGTCGGCGGCGGCGGACTTCAGCAGGCCGTCGACGGTGACCTTCAGCCGGGTGGCGTCGCGATGGGCCAGCAGGTGTTCCAGGAACGGGTGGCCGGTCTTGTCGAACAGCGCCTGCAACGCGTCTGCGTCGGTGGTGTAGCCGGTTTTGGTCTTCTTGGTCTTCGGCATGCCGAGTTCGTCGAAGAGCACCACCTGCAACTGTTTGGGCGATCCGAGGTTTATCTGCTGGCCGATCACCGAGTAGGCGGCCTCCGCGGCGTCGCGGATCGCATCGCCGAACTCGCGCTGCAGTACGTCCAGCGCGTCGAGGTCGACGGCGATGCCGGCGCTCTCCATGCCCGCCAACGTGGTCTGGACCGGCAGTTCCATATCGGCCAGCAGCGAAGCCGAGTCGATGCGTACCAGTTCCTCGTCGAGCGCGTCGGCGAGGTCCGCGACGGCGCGGGCCCGCAGGATCAAAGTCTGGACCGCCTGGTCGTCGACGCCGTCGGTGTCATCGAGCAGTGACAGTTGTTGCTGCTCTTGAGTTTCCGCGCGCAATTCGCGGCGCAGATAACGCAACGACAGGTCGTCGAGAGTGAAACTGCGCTGGCCGGGTCGGACCAGGTAGGCGGCCAGTGCGGTGTCGGAGGTGACCCCGGCCAGCGTCCAGCCCCGCCCGTCCAGGTCGTGCATGGCGACCTTGGCCTCGTGCAGCGCCTTGGGCTTGCCTGGGTCGGCCAGCCACGACCCCAGCGCCGCCTCGTCCTCGGCGGTCAGGGTGGCGGTGTCGATGTAGGCGCCCTCACCGTCGGCGGTCGCGATCGCCACCGCCGTGGCGTCGCCGTCGTAGACGGCGTGGGTGCCCGTCACCGCCACCCCGGCGCGACGGCCGTCGGCGGCGTGGGCGGCCAGCCAACCTGCGACGGCTCCGGGCTCCAGCGCGCCGCCGCGCACGTCGAAACCTTCGTCGACCTCCGGTTCGACCGCCGAGAGAGTCTCGAACAGACGGTCGCGCAGCACCCGGAACTCCAGGTCGTCGAAGAGCCGATGGATCTGGTCGCGGTCCCACGGCAGCAGGCGCAGCGTGTCGGGGGTCTGGGCCAGCGGGACGTCGCGCACCAGGTGGGTCAGCTCACGGTTGAGCACGACGGTGGCAAGGTTGTCGCGCAGCGAGTCTCCGACCTTGCCGCGCACCGATTCGACGTTGTCCACCAAGCCCTGCAGCGAGCCGTACTCGACGATCCACTTCGCAGCGGTCTTCTCTCCCACACCGGGGATGCCCGGCAGGTTGTCGCTCGGGTCGCCGCGCAGCGCCGCGAAATCGGGGTACTGATCGGGGGTCAGTCCGTACTTCTCCTGCACCGCCTCAGGGGTGTAGCGGGTCAGCGTGCTGACACCCTTGATCGGGTACAGCACGGTGACGTTGTCGTTGACCAGTTGCAGCGAGTCGCGGTCACCGGTGACCACCAGCACCCGGTAGCCGGCTTCGTCGGCCTGGCCGGCCAGGGTCGCGATGATGTCGTCTGCCTCGTAGCCGGGCTCGGCCAGCACGGTGATGCCCAGGGCGCCCAGCACTTCCTTGGTGATGTCGATCTGGCCGCGGAACTCGTCGGGGGTGTCGCTGCGGGTGGCCTTGTACTCCGGGTAGCGCTCGGAGCGGAAGGTCTGCCGCGAGACGTCGAACGCGGCGGCGACGTGGGTGGGCCCCTCGTCGCGGAGCAGGTTGATGAGCATCGCGGTGAACCCGTAAACCGCATTGGTGGTCAGACCGTTGCGGGTCTTGAAGTTCTCCGCGGGCAGCGCGTAGAACGCCCGGAAGGCCAGCGAATTGCCGTCCAGCAGCATCAATGTCGGCTTCTCGCTCACGCCCATACTCTAGGCACACCGGACGGGCGTAATCTGAGCCCGTGCCGGGTTCCTCTCAAGCCCCCGCGATCGACGGCTGGTGGTCCTTCGACGAGTCGGGGACGCCCCATCTGGTCGGGTCGAGATGCCCGCGGTGCGGCACCGTGGTCTTCCCGCCGCGGGAGGACAACTGCCCCAACCCGGGCTGCGGCGCCGACGAACTGGAGACGGCGGCGCTGTCACGGCGCGGGACGCTGTGGAGCTACACCGAGAACCGCTACCAGCCGCCGCCGCCCTACCCGCAGACCGACCCGTTCGAACCGTTCGCGGTGGCGGCGGTGCACTTGGCCGACGACGGGATCATCGTGCTGGGCAAGGTGGCGGCGGGGACGTTGGCCGCCGATCTGAGGGTGGGCATGGAGATGGAGTTGACGACGATGCCGCTCTACGTCGACGACGACGGGGTCACCCGCGAGGTCTACGCGTGGAAGGTGGCCCGGTGAGCACATCTCTCCCCGGACCGCTTGGCTCCTGCCCGCCGGAACCCGTCTACATCCTCGGCGCGGGCATGCACCCGTGGGGCAAGTGGGGCCGTGACTTCACCGAGTACGGCGTGGTCGCCGCCCGCGCCGCGCTGCGCGACGCCGGCGTGGACTGGCGTCAGATCCAGCTGGTGGCCGGCGCCGACACCATCCGCAACGGCTATCCCGGCTTCGTCGCCGGGGCGACGTTCGCCCAGAAGCTGGGCTGGACCGGCATCCCGGTGTCGTCGAGCTATGCGGCCTGCGCGTCGGGGTCCCAGGCGCTACAGTCCGCGCGGGCGCAGATTTTGGCCGGGCTGTGCGACGTCGCTCTCGTCGTCGGCGCCGACACCACCCCGAAGGGGTTCTTCGCCCCGGTCGGCGGCGAGCGCAAGGGCGACCCGGACTGGCAGCGCTTCCACCTGATCGGGGCCACCAACACGGTGTACTTCGCGCTGCTGGCCCGGCGTCGGATGGACCTCTACGGCGCCACTGCGGAGGACTTCGCCACCGTCAAGGTGAAGAACTCCCGCCACGGCCTGAACAACCCCAACGCCCGCTACCGCAAGGAGAGTTCGATCTCCGACGTGCTGGCTAGCCCGGTGGTGTCCGACCCGCTGCGGCTGCTGGACATCTGCGCGACCTCCGACGGCGGTGCCGCGCTGGTGGTGGCGAGCAAGGCCTTCACCGAGAAACACCTCGGGTCAGCGGCCGGGGTGCCGTCGGTGCGCGCGGTGTCCTGCGCGACGCCGGTCTATCCGCAGCACCTGCCCGAACTGCCCGACATCGCCACCGACTCCACCGTGGCCGTGCCCGCCCCGGACCGGGTATTCAAGGACCACATCCTCGACGTCGCCTACGCCGAAGCCGGTATCGGGCCCGAGGACCTCAGCCTGGCCGAGGTCTACGACCTGTCCACCGCGCTGGAACTGGACTGGTACGAGCACCTCGGCCTGTGCGCCAAGGGAGAGGCTGAGGCGCTGCTGCGCTCCGGGGCGACCACCGTCGGCGGACGCGTCCCGGTCAACCCGTCCGGCGGGCTGGCCTGCTTCGGCGAGGCGATCCCGGCCCAGGCCATCGCCCAGGTCTGCGAGCTGACCTGGCAGTTGCGCGGGCAGGCCACCGGCCGGCAGGTCGAGGGTGCCACTGTCGGCGTCACCGCCAACCAGGGCCTGTTCGGCCACGGCTCGTCGGTGATCGTCGCCCGCTGACGGACCCCGCCGGGCGGTTCCGGGTCTCCGGGTACCTCGCGGCTGACAGGCCGGTCTTGAATGCGGGCTGGTGATCGGCCCGCTGTGGCAGCATCGACGCCGTGGCCGATCGGCGCTTGGTTTGGTTCGATCTCTTCTACGATCTGGTGTTCGTTGCGGCCCTGGTGAACGGCGCTCACCTTTTCCAGGAGGAGCCGACGGTCGCGATCGGCTTCTGGCTCGGCGCCACTCTCGTCGTCATGCTCGTCATCTGGATTCTCACCGTCCTGCATGCCAACCTGTTCCCGCGGGACAACTGGCTGAGACGGGCGTTGGTTCTCCTCCAGATGTTCAGCGTCGCCGTCGCCATCCTCGCGATCGGCAGGAAGACCGAAAGCCTCCCGGACAATCTAGGGTTCCTCGCCCTCGGGGTCGCCTTCCTCTCCATAGCGCTGATGTACGCGTCATCGGATCAGTCCCGGTACCGCCGGGAAGCGCGTCTGGTGACCTGGTCCAGCGGCCTTGCCGGCGCCATCTTCATTGCGGGCGCTCCGTTCGCGGAATCGGGTGTCAGGATCGAGCAGAGCATTTTCACCGCGGGCGTCCTGGTCGGCTGCGTCCCGGTGTACTGGACGCTTGCGGGGCGCCTTGTCGGCACGCACCTGAACGCGGAGCACTTCTCCGAGCGGCTCGGCGAACTTCTCGTGATCGTCTTGGGTGAGTCGTTCGTGGAGGTGGTGATCCGCCTCGACGGGTTCACCCACTTCCCGAATTTCCCGATACTGGTCGTCGCCTTCCTGATCACTTTCGCAACCTGGTCCTTCTATTTCACTTTGATCGAGCCGCGGCAGATGCCCCGAGCGGCCGGCCCTCTCCGGCTCTGGTTTCTCTCGTACTGTCTGCTGATCTTCGGCCTGATGGCGGTGGCCACGCGAGCCGGGCAGCTGGTCGTCAGGCCGTGGCGCGAGACATTCACCACCCTCCCGTGGATCTGGACGGTGATGCCGATCGTCTACATCTCGATCGCAATGACAGGCCTGTACCGGATCTCGCGGAGATACCCCCTACTGCAGCGATAACCGCGGTCAGGCCACCCCGAGGTAGGCGGCCCGGATGCTGTCGTCAGCCAACAACTCCCGCGCCGGGCCCTCGCGGGTCACCGAGCCGGTCTCCAGGATGTAGGCCCGGTCCGAGCGGCTCAGCGCCTGCTGGGCGTTCTGCTCCACCAGCAGCACCGTGGTGCCCGCGGCATTGATCTCGGCGATGATGCCGAAGATCTGCGATATCACCATGGGTGCCAGGCCCATCGACGGCTCATCGAGCAGCAGCACCCGCGGCCGGGCCATCAAGGCCCGCCCGATGGCGAGCATCTGCTGCTCCCCCCCGGACAGCGTCCCGCCCACCTGCTTGCGCCGCTCCGACAGTCGCGGGAAGGTCTCGAAGACCCAGTCCATTCGCTCGTCGTGGGCTGACCTGGACTCGAACTTGCGCCCGTAGCAACCCATTTCGAGGTTCTCGGTGACCGTCATACCCGGGAAGACACCGCGGCCCTCCGGGGCCTGAATCAGGCCGTCGATGGCGCGCTGGTGGGCCTTGACCCGGGTGATGTCGCGGCCGTCGAACCACACCGAGCCACCGGTCAATGGCCGCAGACCCGAGATCGCGCGCATGAGAGTCGTCTTGCCCGCGCCGTTGGAGCCCAGCAGGGTCACCAACTCGCCCTCGCGCACGCTCAGCGAAACCCCATGCAGCGCCTCGATCCGGCCGTAGTGGACGACCGCGTCGCGCACCTCCAGCAGCACCCTCTCAGAGTTGGTCATCGGGCACCCCCAGGTAGGCGGCGATCACTGCGGGATCCTCGCGGATCTCGGCGGGCAGGCCGTCGGCGATCTTGCGGCCGAACTCCAGCACCACGATCCGGTCGGCCACCCCCATGACCACCCGCATGTCGTGCTCGATCAGCAACACGGTGTAGCCGTCGTCGCGGATCGCCCGGATGAGATCGACCAGCGCCGCCTTCTCGCTGGGATTGAACCCGGCGGCGGGTTCGTCCAGGCACAGCAGTTTGGGCTCGGTGGCCAGCGCACGGGCGATCTCCAGCCGCCGCTGGTCGCCGTAGGAGAGATTCTTGGCCTTCTCCTCACCGCGGCGGGCGATGCCGACGAATTCCAGCAGCGCGACCGCCTTCTCGATGGCGACGCGCTCCTCGCGGCGGTGCCTCGGACTGCGCACCAGCGCACCCGGCACCGAGGTCAGGTGCCGTGCGTCGGTGCCGACGATCACGTTCTCCAGCGCGGTCATCTCGCCCCACAACCGGATGTTCTGGAAGGTGCGGGCGATACCGAGCCGGGTGATCTGGTAGCGCTTGCGCCGGCCCAGGCGTTGGCCGTCGAAGTCCACCGTCCCCGCACTGGGCCGGTACACACCGGTGATCGCGTTGAAGCAGGTGGTCTTGCCTGCGCCGTTGGGCCCGATCAGCCCGAGGATCTCGCCGCGCCGGATCGAGAAGCTCACCGAGTCAAGCGCGGTCAGCCCGCCGAACCGGACGCTGAGATCGGTTGCCTGCAGGAGGACCGCGCCCTCGGGGGTGTGCATCTCACGGTGTAGAGCGGCCGTGTCCTCGGTCATGACGCCGCCGATCCCAACAGCCGTCGCGCCGACTGGCCGTATGTGAGCAGTTGCTGGCGCACCGGGAACAGGCCCTGCGGCCGGAAGATCATCAGCACCACCAGAGCCAGACCGAAGAACAGGTACTTCAGGTCGCCGAGATTGATGCCCCACAGTTGCACGCCGAGCAACCGGTTGGGCAGGTACACGCTGACGAACGCGCCGAAGATCACTCCGAGTTTGTTGCCCTGGCCGCCGAGCACCACGGCGGAAAGGAACAGCATCGAGTTGATGATGTTGAACGTCGGCGGTGCGACGAACTGCACCTGGCCGGCATACAGCGCACCGGACAGCCCGCCGATGGCCGCGCCGATCACGAACGCCCACAGTTTGAATCGGAAGGTGTTGACGCCCATGACCTCCGCGGCGTCCTCATCCTCGCGGATGGCCACCCAGGCCCGGCCCACCCTGCTGCGCTCGAGGTTGCCGACCAGCAGCAGGATGCCCACCATCAGCACCAATCCGAGCCAGAACCACCAGGTCCCGTAGTTGGCCTGGCCGGAGGAGTTCCCACTGGAGAACACCCCGTCGGGAAGATCCGCGCTCTCACCGACACGCGGGTAGGCCACCTGATTGAGGCCGCGGGGCCCATTGGTGATCCCGGAGAGGTTGTCGGCGAGCAACCGGATGATCTCGCCGAAGCCGAGGGTGACGATGGCCAGGTAGTCCCCGCGCAGTCTCAACGTAGGGATGCCCAGGATCAGGCCGGCCAGCGCGGTGGCCGCCATGGCGATCGGCACGCAGGCCAGCCAGGCCCACTTCTCGCTGAGGAAACCGTGTTCACCCACCCTGTTCAGCGGACTGTCCGGACTGGTGAGAAGCGCCACGGTGTAGGCGCCGACGGCATAGAAGCCGACGTAGCCCAGGTCCAGCAATCCCGCCTGTCCGACAACGACATTCAGACCGATGGCGATGATCGCCACCATGGCGAACTGCGCCATCGTGCCGCCGAAGCTGATGCCCGGGGTGTTCAGGAACGGTGGGGTGTAGAGCGGCAACAGCGCCAGCGCGCCGAAGGCCAGCACCCCGAATCCCCACTTCTGCACCCGGGTGCGATCGGCCCACCAGCGCCGCAGCGCGTCGCCGGGAGCGAGCAGGGCATCGGTCCGGTGGCTCATGCCCTGGCCTTCCCGAGACTCTCGCCGAGGATGCCGGTCGGCCGGAACAGCAGCACCAGCACCAGCAGGACGAAAGCGACGACGTCGCGCCACTGGGTGCCGAACCCCGCCTGCCCGTAGTTCTCCATGACGCCCAGCAGCAGACCGCCGAGCAGCGCGCCGCGCAGGTTCCCGATGCCGCCGAGCACGGCCGCCGAGAAGGCCTTGATGCCCAGCAGGAACCCGCCGGAGTAGATGATGCCCTGGGGAACCCGCAGCGTGTAGAGCAGCGCGGCCGCTCCGGCGAGCATGCCGCCGATCAGGAACGTCCGCAGGATGATGCGCTCCCGGGACACCCCCATCAGCGTCGCCGTGGTCGGGTCCTGCGCGACGGCCCGGATGCCGCGGCCGAATTTGGTG
>NZ_JBJTJF010000133.1:0-9855 GCF_046095365.1 Mycobacterium sp. | reverse complement strand
CCCGAGGCCTCCATCTGGACCTTGACCTCGCTTTTCTGCGGGTCGCCGATCTCGATCTCCTCGATCGTCCAGGGCTGGTTGAACTCACGGATGAGCGCGCCTTTTGTCTTCACTGCAAACCTCCGCTGCTGGTCTGGCCGGCCCCGAACGTGTTCTCGATCACCTGCGGGCAATCCTATGACCTGACGGGTGTCGAGTCACCAGATGGGTACCGGCGTCTGTCCCAGCGGGTAGTAGCCGGGCGGCCTCTCGCCGGCCAGGCTGCGCTGAATGCGTTCCTGCATGCCTGCCGAGAGCTTCCCCTCCCGTATCAGCTGCAGATACAGCTTCTGCACGTGGCCGAAGTCGAAGAAGTCGCGCTGCCACTCGATGAGCCCGTGCGCGTCGAGCCGGAACCAGCTGCCGCCGATGCCGTGGATCTCCCGCCGTTCGGCGCCGGCGCCCTCTCCTATCGAGGCCACCTGCTTCCAGAACCCGACCACCTCGCCGATCTTCTCGTCGATGAGAACCTTCTGGTAGGGGTAGGTCCAGCCCTGCAGGCCCGCCATCTCCAGGCCCAGTGCGATGTCGCGGATCTCGGGCTTGCCGACGCACATCACGTCTTCTTTGGGGCCGATGTTCCAGCCGTACGTCGCGTCCTCGGCGTAGAAGTCGGCAAGGCCGCTCCAGTCGCCCTTGATCTCGGCGTCGCGGTTGGCATCCAGCCACCGCCGCACGAAGTCCTCGATTTGATCGCGTGGTAGCGCCGCCATGGTTCAGTCCTCTTTCTCGATGATGAAAAGGGCCCGGGTGGGACACATCTCGACGGCCCGCTCGATCTCGCGGCGTGCGTCGTCGGGTGGCTCGGAGTCGGCTATCTCGACGGTGCCGCGTTTGGGCACCCGGAAGTGGTCCGGCGCCTCCAGTGCGCACATGGCGTGGCCCTGACACAGGTCGAGGTCCACTTCGACGCGGTAGCTTCCCATCGCGTTTCCTCCTAGGCCGTGCGCCTGCGGTAACGGACCTTGGCCGGGCGGGCCAGCTGGACGACCATTTTGGAGTGGTCGTTGCGGTAGGTCTCGGGTGGCTGGGCCATCTCGAAGTCGTACTCCCGCAACAGGACCGAGAAGATCGCCTTGATCTGCATGGTGCCGAACGCGGCCCCTACGCAACGGTGCCGGCCGGCACCGAACGGAATCCAGGTCCAGCGGTGCAGCACGTCCTCCTCCCTCGGCTTGTCGTAGCGGTCCGGGTCGAAGGTGTCCGGTTCGGCGAAGTCCCCGGCGATCCGGTTGGAGACTGCCGGGGAGGCCGCGACGAAGTCGCCGGCGTGGATGGCCCATTTCCCCCCTCGGCTCTCCACCTCGAATTCGCCCTTGGCGACCCGCATCAGGATGATCAGCGGCGGGTGCAGGCGCAGGGTCTCCTTGATGACGTTCTCCAGCTTCGGGATCTGCCGCAGCGCATGGAAACTCACCTCCTGACCGTCGGCGTAGAGGTCGTCGAGCTCCCGGGTGACCCCGGCGTAGATCCCGGGATGGCGCAGGAGTTCGATCAGCGTCCAGGCCGAGGTGCCCGAACTGGTGTGGTGGCCGGCGAACATCAGTGAGATGAACATGCCGGTGATCTCGTCGGCGGAGAAGCGCGGCTCGCCCCGTTCGTCGGTGATCGACACCAGTACGTCGAGCATGTCCCGCCTGCTCTTGTCCGCCGGCGGGTCGGCGATCCGGCCGTTCATGATCTCCTGCACCAGACCGACCAGCCGCGCCCGCGCCTCGTCACGGATCCGGAAACTGTCGATCGGCAGGTACGGGTCGACGTAACACAGCGGATCGGTGCCCCGCTCCAGCAGGTGGTAGTACTCGGCGAAGCGGGAGTCCAGCTGTTCGCGGAATTTGCGGCCTATCAGACAGGCCGTGGACGTGTAGATGGTCAGTTCGGAGAAGAAGTCCAGCAGGTCGATCTCACCGGCGGGACCCCAGTTCCCGATCATCCGGCGCACTTCGCGTTCGATGGTCCTGGCATGGCTGCGCATGTGGTCGCCGCGCAGCGCGGAGTTGTGCAGCATCTCCTTGCGCCGCTCCGGGCTGGCGTCGAACACCACACCCTTGCCGAAGATCGGCGTCATGAACGGATATGCCTCGGCCTGGTCGAGATCCTCGTCGGCGGCCCGGAAGAAGAACTCGTTCGCGCGTTCGCCGGTCAGCAGCACCACCTTCTTGCCGGCCAGCCGGAAGTAGCCGACGTCGCCGCACTCCTCGCGCACCCGGCGCATCAGCCCGATCGGGTCGGTGCGGAACTCCTCGAGGTGGCCGTGCTCACCCCGGCCGCCGGAGACCCGCCGTGCCTCGCCGGCCGGTGTCACGGTTCCTCCGGGTACTGCAGCTGCCGGCGTTCCCGGGGCGCGTCGGACAGCGGCGCCTCCGGCTGCAGTTCCATCGAGACGACGAACCCGCCGCGCGGGGTCTCGGCGACGAACGCGACAGCGCGGGCCAGGTCCGCGGCGCGAAGGAAGTAGGAGTGCCGGGCCTGGCCCCACCTGGCCCAGTCCTCCAGCGCGGGTGCGATGGACTCCGGTGGCAGGCTCCATCCCATTTCGGTCTGGGTGGGCCCGGGGTGAACGACCGAGGCCCGCACGCCGGTTCCCTCCAGTTCCATCTGCAGGTTTGTCACCATCGCCAGCAGACCCGCTTTGGCGGCACCGTAGCCGCCCATGTGCGGACGCTGACGCAGCGCGACGTCGGAACCGATGAAAATGACGTCGCCCCTTTGCCTTTGGACCATGCCGGGTAACACCGCGGTGGCCAGCCGGTTGGCGCCGATCAGGTGGATCTGAATCTGAGCCTCGAAATCGTCGGTGCCGGTCTCGTGGATCCGGCCGAAGAAGGTCTCCCCGGCGCCGGCCACCAGCACCTCGATGTCGCCGAGTTCCGCGGCGGCGCGCCGGGCGAATTCCGTCACCGAGTCGGGGTCGGTGACGTCGAGCGGCAGCGCGACGGCCTCGCCGCCTTCGTTGCGGATCCGCTCGGCGAGTTCCTCGCACTTCGTGACGCGGCGCGCACCCAGGGCGACCGGGAAGCCGCGTGCGGCGAGTTCGACCGCGGTGGCGGCGCCGATGCCCGACGAGGCGCCCGCGATCAGTGCGGGCCGGCGGGCGGGGTGCGGGTCGAAGCGCGGCATCAGACCCGCTCCACGGTGATCGGAAGATGAGCGAAACCCCGCACGCTGCTGGAGTGCACGCGCACCGCGTTGGCCCGGTCGATCTCGTACCCGCGGATGCGCCCGAGCAGTTCGGTCAGCGCGACCCGCGCCTCCATGCGGGCCAGGTGCGCGCCGAGACAGAAGTGCGCCCCGCTGCCGAAGCTCAGCAGCTTCGAACCGATGTCACGGCCGACCCTGAACGTGTCCGGGTCGTCGAACACCCGCTCGTCGCGGTGCGCCGCACCCGGCACCAGCAGCAGGGTCTCGCCGGGCTTGAGGATGGTGCCGTGGAACTCGATGTCCTCGACGACGACGCGGGCCAGGATCTGACTCGAGGTGTCGTAGCGCAGCGTCTCCTCCACCCACAGCGGTATGCGGGAGTGGTCGGCATAGGCGCCGGCGATCTGGTCGGGGTTCAACCCGGCCCAATAGACGGCATTGCCGAGCAGTTTCGTGGTCGTCTCGTTGCCGGCCACCACCATGAGGAACAGAAACGCCATGATCTCGTCGTCGCCGAGCCTGTCGCCGTCGATCTCCGCGTCCAGCAGGGCCGACGTCAGATCCTCGGTGGGACTGCGCCGCCGCCGGGTGACCATGTCGGCGTAGTAGGTCAGCAGTTCCACGGCCGCGACGAGCGCCGACTGCGGAACGTCGGTGACGCCGTCCTCGCGGTGCATCACCGCGTCGGCCAGTGCGCGTAGGTGCCGGCGATCCTCGCGGGGTACGCCGACGAGTTCGGAGACGACGTCCATCGGAAGCTTGCCGGCGAAGTCGCCGATGTAGTCGAAGGACTCGGACTGCAACGCGTCGTCGAGATGCTCGCGGGTGAGTTCCAGGACCCGGGACTCCAACTCGCGGATCCGGCGCGGGGTGAACCCTTTGGAAACCAGCGTGCGAAGGCGCAGATGGCCGGGATCGTCCATCGCCAGGAAGGACATGGTCCGGTAGGCCTCCGGGGTGCGCGAGATCGGGTCCAGGGACACCCCGAGCTTGTTCGACAGCGCGGTGCTGTTGCGGAATCCGTTGTGCACGTCGGCATGCCGGGTCACCGCCCAGAAGTTCAGCCGGTCGTTGCGGTACAGCGGCGCTTCGTCGCGCAGGCGCTTGTAGTAGGGGTAGGGGTCCTCGTGAAAGGCGTAGTCGTAGGGATCGAGAGTCAGTTCGACCGTCTCGGCGCCCATCATCGCGCTCCGTCGAGGATCAGACTCACAACGTATGCCAGCCGGTCGGCGATCTGCCGGTAGTTCAAAGCCCCGCTACCGGCGTGAACCAGCGCCCCGAAGTAGCTCATCTCCAGTGCCGAGACCGTGCGCGCGTCTGCTTCCGGCCCCAGGGCCGACTTGATCCGCCTGTGGATCTCCGCTCCGATGCGGTCCCGCACCGCACGCACGGCTGCGTCGTTGCTCAGCAGTGCGGTGGTGCAGGCGGCGGCGACCTCGGGTTCGTCGGCGACCACCAGGGCAAGGCTGCGCAGCGCCTGCTGCACGCGATTGAGCCGGGTGTCGTTGACGTCGGTGAAGAACGGCACCTCGCGGACCAGATCGAGGTAGACCTCGGAGACCAGGTGGTTCTTCGATGAGAAGTAGGTGTAGGCGGTCGCCGGGGCGACCTGGGCCCGGGCCGCCACCGCCCGCACCGTCAGGTCGGCATAGGACGACTCGCGCAGGGTCTCCAGAGCCGCGCCCACCAGCCTGCGGAACGTCTCCTCCTGGCGCGGTCGGCGCGGTGCCGCGACGGATGCGGTCGCCGCACCTTCTCTGGACATGTGTCCACCATAGGTTCGCGGTCCTGACGGACGCAAGGATCGGCGGTAAAAAAGCAGGCAGCGACAATCTCCGCGGTAAACCTTCTTGCGCACCGTCTGATTCGGCGGCTATGGTTCGACCACCGATATCAGACAGTTGTCCATACTCGGGCGGGAGCCGCGGATGGCGATAGCGACCGATCGCACCAGCGATCTGTTCATCGACGGCGCGTTGGTGCCCGGCGGCGCGGGCCGCTTCCCGACCACCAACCCGGCCACCGAGGAGACCCTGGGCACCGCCGCCGACGCCGACGCCGACGACGTGGGCCGCGCCATCGACGCGGCCCGGCGTGCCTTCGACGCCACCGACTGGTCGACGAACACCGATCTGCGCGTGCGGTGCATCCGCCAGTTGCGCGACGCCATGCGGGAACACATCGAGGAACTTCGCGAGATCACCATCGCCGAGGCCGGTGCGCCGCGCCTGCTGACCGCGGCGGCTCAACTCGAGGGCCCGGTAGCCGATCTCGGCTTCGCCGCCGACACCGCCGAGGGCTACCAGTGGTGCACCGACCTCGGTGTCGCCGCCCCGATGGGGATCACGACGTCGCGCACGCTGGTCCGAGAGCCGGTCGGCGTCGTCGGCGCGATCACGCCCTGGAACTTCCCGCACCAGATCAATCTCGCGAAGATCGGCCCGGCGCTGGCGGCCGGCAACACCGTCGTCCTCAAGCCGGCTCCCGACACTCCCTGGTGCGCGGCCGTTCTGGGTGAACTCGCCGCCGAGCACACGGAGATTCCGCCCGGGGTGCTCAATGTGGTGACCTCCAGCGACCATGCCGCGGGAGCGATGCTGGCCTCGGACCCGCGGGTGGACATGATCTCGTTCACCGGCTCCACCGACACCGGCCGGACGGTGATGGCCGCCGGGGCGGCGACGATCAAGAGGGTCTTCCTGGAACTCGGCGGGAAGTCGGCGTTCCTCGTCCTCGACGACGCCGACCTTCCCGCCGCGTGCGCGGTGGCGGGCTTCACCGCCGCCGTGCACGCCGGACAGGGCTGTGCCATCACCACCCGTCTGGTGGTGCCGCGCAGCCGCTACGACGAGGCCGTCGAGGCTGCCGCCGCGACCATGTCCGGTATCAGGCCCGGTGATCCCGCCGAACCCGGAACCATATGCGGCCCGGTCATTTCCGCGCGTCAGCGCGATCGGGTGCAGGCCTACCTGGACCTGGCTCTTGCCGAGGGAGGCCGCTTTGCGTGCGGTGGCGGCCCGCCCGCCGGCCGCGACCGCGGGTACTTCATCGAGCCCACGGTCATCGCCGGACTGGGCAACGACGCCCGGGTGGCGCGCGAGGAGATCTTCGGACCGGTGCTGACCGTGATCGCCCACGACGGCGACGACGATGCCGTGCGCATCGCCAACGATTCGCCCTATGGGCTGTCGGCGACGGTGTTCGGCTCCGACCCGCGGCGTGCCCGGGCGGTGGCCGGCCGGCTGCGGGTCGGCACCGTCAATGTCAACGGCGGGGTCTGGTACTCCGCTGACGTCCCGTTCGGCGGATACAAGCAGTCCGGCGTCGGTCGCGAGATGGGCCTAGCCGGATTCGAGGAGTATCTCGAGCTGAAAACCATTGCCACAGCCGTATAAGGAGACCCGCGTGGGACAGTTCGACGACAGGGTGGCCATCGTCACCGGGGCCGGTGGCGGGATCGGCCAGGCCTACGCCGAGGCACTGGCGCGCGAGGGTGCGGCGGTGGTGGTCGCCGACATCAACACCGAGGGGGCCGAGCGGGTGGCCGCCGGGATCGCCGGCGGCGGAGGGTCGGCGGTCGCCGTGGGCGTTGACGTCTCCGACCCCGATTCGGCCGCCGCGATGGCCGAACGCGCGGTCGCCGAGTTCGGCGGCATCGACTTCCTGGTGAACAACGCCGCGATCTTCGGCGGCATGAAGTTGGACATGCTGCTCACCGTGGACTGGGACTACTACAAACGGTTCATGAGCGTCAACCTCGACGGCGCCCTGGTCTGCACCCGCGCGGTGTACAAGAAGATGGCCGAGCGGGGCGGAGGCGCGATCGTCAACCAGTCCTCGACTGCCGCCTGGCTGTACGCCAACTACTACGGACTGGCCAAGGCCGGTGTGAACTCCCTGACCCAGCAGCTCGCCCGGGAGCTGGGCTGGCAGAACATCCGGGTCAACGCCATCGCCCCCGGACCGATCGACACCGAGGCCAACCGCACGACCACCCCGCAGCAGATCGTGGCCGACATCGTCTCCCGCATCCCGCTGAGCCGATTCGGCCAGCCCGACGATCTGATCGGGATGTGCCTGTTCCTGCTCTCCGATCAGGCCGGCTGGATCACCGGGCAGATCTTCAACGTCGACGGCGGACAGATAATCCGGTCATGAGCCGATCCGTCACAGCAGAGCCGCTCCTTGGTTACGTCGGGCTGGGCAGCATGGGCGCCCCGATGGCGATGCGCCTGACCGGCTGGCCGGGTGGGCTGATCGTCCACGATGTCCGCGCGGAGGCGATGGCACCGTTCGCCGCGGCCGGCGCGACCACCGCCGCCGGTCTCGCCGAGGTCGCGACCGCCGACCTGATCGAGGTGACGGTGCTCGATGACGCACAGGTGCGGCAGGTGGTCGCCGAACTGGCCGTTCACACCGCCCCGGGAACCGTCATCGCGCTCCATTCCACCATCGCCGACGGCACCGCCGCGGAACTGGCCGCCGAACTCGCACCGCACGGTGTCCACGTCGTCGACGCCCCGGTCAGCGGCGGCGCAGGTGCGGCACAGAAGGGTGAACTGGCCACCATGGTGGGCGCTCCCCGCGATGTCTACGAACGCGTCAAGCCGGTCTTCAAGCAGTGGGCCTCGGTGGTCATCCATGCCGGTGAACCCGGCGCGGGCACCCGGATGAAACTGGCCCGGAACATGCTGACGTTCACCGCTTTCGCGGCCGCGTGCGAAGCGATGCGGCTGGCCGAGGCCGCCGGCTTGGACCTGCAGGCCCTGGGGCGGGTGGTGCGGCACACCGACGCGCAGGCCGGTGGGCCCGGCGCGATCATGATTCGGGACAACACCCACGAGATCGAGCCGGGACACTGGCTCTACGACACCTTCACCCACACCCGTGGTCTGGGGGAGAAGGACCTGAGTCTGGCGTTGGCACTGGGAGATGCGCTGGGTGTCGACCTTCCGCTGGCCCACATCGCGATGCGCGGTCTCGCCGACGGCCTCGGCGTTCCGCACCGGACCAAGGAGTGAGCGTGGACATGGACGAGGTGCGGCGTAAGGGCCTGGCCAAGATGAATGAGGTGTACGGCTGGGAGATGCCGGACCTTCCCGGCGACTACTTCGCGCTGACCGTCGACCACCTGTTCGCCGACATCTGGAGCAGGCCCGGTCTGGCCATGCGGGACAAGCGGATCGTGACGCTGTCGGTGGTCACCGCGCTGGGGTTGCCGGACCTGGCCGAGATCCAGGTGAACGCGGCACTGCAGAACGGGGAACTCAGCGCCGAAGAACTGCGCGAGATGGCGATCTTCATCACCCACTACGTCGGCTTCCCGCTCGGCTCGACGTTCAACACCGTCGTCGAGAAGGTGATCGCCAGGCGCAACAAGGCTTCCGGCGGCTGACGCCGGCGATGCGGTTCGCCGCGCAAGACGGTGAATTAGGGTTTGGGCGTGCGCGTCCTCGTGATCGGTTCCGGTGCCCGCGAACATGCTCTTCTCACAGCGTTACGCAGGGACCCGGGCGTGGACTTCCTGGCGGTCGCACCCGGCAACGCGGGCACCGCCGCGGTCGCCGAGCAATACGACGTCGACGCCGGATCACCCGAGGACGTCACCGGTCTGGCCGGGAGACTGCGCGCGGACCTGGTGGTGATCGGGCCGGAGGTGCCCCTGGTGCGGGGCGTCGCCGACGCCGTGCGTGCCGCGGGGATCGCCTGCTTCGGACCGTCGAAGGACGCCGCCCGCATCGAGGGCTCCAAGGCCTTCGCCAAGGACGTGATGGCCGCCGCCGGGGTGCGCACCGCTGTCAGCGAGACGGTGGACAATCCCGCCGACCTCGACGCCGCCCTGGACCGGTTCGGGCCGGCCGCCGGTCAGCGGGCCTGGGTGGTCAAGGACGACGGACTGGCCGCCGGCAAGGGCGTGGTTGTCACCGTGGACCGGGATGCGGCTCGTGCGCACGCCGCCGAACTGCTCGAGTCGGGGCACCCGGTGCTCCTGGAATCCTTCCTCGACGGCCCCGAGGTGTCGCTGTTCTGTCTGGTCGACGGAACCACGGTGGTGCCGCTGCTGCCGGCTCAGGACTTCAAGCGGGTCGCCGATGGGGACACCGGACCCAACACCGGCGGTATGGGCGCCTACGCGCCGCTGCCCTGGCTGCCCGAAAGCGTGCGGGCGTCGATCGTGCACGACGTCGTCGAACCGGTGGCCGCGGAAATGTCGGCCCGGGGGTGCCCGTTCTCGGGACTCCTCTACGCGGGACTCGCCATCACCCCGGATGGCCCCGCGGTGGTCGAATTCAATTGCCGCTTCGGCGATCCCGAGACCCAGGCGGTACTGGCTCTGCTCGAGTCCCCGCTAGGCGTGCTGCTGTATGCGACCGCCACCGGCGCCTTGGCCGGCTTTCCCGCGCTGCGATGGCAGGACGGGTGTGCGGTGACCGTGGTGCTTGCCGCCGAGAACTATCCGGGCAGGCCCCGCGTGGGCGATGTCATCACCGGTTCCGAGGCGGTTGGCGTGCTGCACGCCGGAACCGCGCGTCGCGACGACGTCGTGCACGATCGACGCCCGCACGCTTTCGGGCAGCCAGGGCAGCGGCGCGTAGGCGCCCATGCCGCCGGTGTTGGGTCCGGTGTCCCCATCGGCGACCCGCTTGAAGTCCTGAGCCGGCAGCAGCGGCACCA
>NZ_JBJTJF010000132.1:0-25060 GCF_046095365.1 Mycobacterium sp. | reverse complement strand
GCCGGGCACCGGCCAGCGGGCCCTGACGTCGCCGGCATCCAGGCCGACCAGGTCGGTGCGGGGCAGATCCAGGCCGATGTCGACGACCTCGACGCGGCCGCAGTCGGCCAGCGCGTGCACCGGCTTGAGCCCGCCGAAGGTGACGGTGAGCGCGGCACGAACGGCGGGCCCGGTGACCGCGCCGGTGTGCACGTCGACTCCGCTGGGGATGTCCACGGCCACCACCGGGACGCCGGCCGCCCCGGCGGCGGCGAAGACCTCGGCCGCCGCGGGCCGCAACGGCCCCTTCCCGGAGATCCCGACCACCCCGTCGATCAGAAGATCGGCGGACTCCGGCACTCCGGCCAGCACCCGGCCGCCGGCCGCCCGGAATGCCGCCAGCGCCGCACGATGGGTGTGCTCGGGGTTGAGCAGGATGGCCGACGCCGAGACGCCGCGGCGGCGCAGCAGCGTCGCGGCCCACAGCGCGTCGCCGCCGTTGTCGCCCGATCCGGCAACCACGCAGACCACCCGGCCGGCCACGCCGCCGGTCCGGCGGCGCAGTTCGGCGGCGACGGCCGTGGCCAGGCCGGTCGCGGCGCGGCGCATCAGCGCACCCTCTGCAAGACCGGCCAGCAGGGGCGCCTCGGCGGCCCTGATCTGCTCGGCGGTGAAGTAGTGCCGCATCGGGGGCGCTACTCGACGGTGACGGACTTGGCGAGATTGCGGGGCTTGTCGACGTCGTAGCCGCGCGTCCGGGCCACCGAGGCCGCGAAAACCTGCAACGGGATGGTGGACAGCAGCGGCTGGAAAAGCGTTGATACCGCGGGGATCTCGATCATGTGGTCGGCGTAGGGCCGGACGGTGTCGTCGCCCTCCTCGGCGATGACGATGGTGACCGCGCCACGGGCCTGGATCTCGCGGATGTTGGACAGCAGTTTGGCGTGCAGCATCGCCGCGTTCTTGGGCGACGGCATCACGACGATGACCGGCAGGCCCTCCTCGATCAGCGCGATCGGCCCGTGCTTGAGTTCACCGGCCGCGAACCCCTCGGCGTGCATGTAGGCCAGTTCCTTGAGCTTGAGCGCGCCCTCCAGGGCCACCGGGTAGCCGACGTGCCGGCCCAGGAACAGCACGGCCGGGGATCCGGCGAACCGCGCGCCCAGTTCGGTCACCGCGTCCAGGCGGTCGAGGACCTGCGCGACCAGGTCGGGCATCGACTCCAGTTCGCGGTACTCGCGGGCGACCTCGTCGGGGTACTTGGTGCCGCGGGCCTGGGCCAGGGCCAGACCGACGAGGTAGTTCGCGGCGACCTGGGCCAGGAAGGTCTTGGTGGCCGCCACCCCGATCTCCGGTCCGGCGCGGGTGTAGAGCACGGCGTCGGCCTCGCGGGGGATCTGGCTGCCGTTGGTGTTGCAGATGGCCAGCACCTTGGCCCTCTGGACCTTGGCGTGCCGCACGGCCTCCAGGGTGTCGGCGGTCTCACCGGACTGGGAGATGGCGATCACCAGGGTCCCGCGATCCAGAACCGGGTCCCGGTAACGGAATTCGCTGGCGAGCTCGACTTCCACCGGCAGCCGGGTCCAGTGCTCGATGGCGTACTTGGCCAGCAGGCCGGAGTGGTAGGCGGTGCCGCAGGCGACGATGAAGACCTTGTCGACCTCCCGCAGTTCCTGGTCGGAGAGCCGCTGCTCGTCGAGCACGATCCGGCCCTCGGCGTAGTGTCCGAGCAGGGTGTCGGAGACCGCGGCGGGCTGCTCGGCGATCTCCTTGAGCATGAAGTAGTCGTAGCCGCCCTTCTCCGCGGCCGAGAGGTCCCAGTCGATGTGGAAGTGCCGGGCGTTGGCGGCGTCGTCGTTGCCGTCGAAATCCAGGATCCGGTAGCCCTCGGCGGTGATCACCACCGCCTGGTCCTGGCCGAGTTCCACCGCGTCGCGGGTGAATTCGATGAACGCCGCGACGTCGGAGCCCAGGAACATCTCGCCGTCGCCGATTCCCACCACCAGCGGGGTGGACCGGCGGGCGGCGATGATCCTGCCGGGGTCCTCGGCGTGGGCGAAGACCACGGTGAAGTGGCCTTCCAGCCGGCGCAGCACGGCCAGGACCGAGGCTTCGAAATCCCCGGCGGTCTCGCCCTGACGGTAGGCGCGTGCCACCAGGTGCACCGCCACCTCGCTGTCGGTGTCGCTGGCGAACTCCACCCCGGCCCGCTCGAGTTCCAGGCGCAGCGCGGCGAAGTTCTCGATGATGCCGTTGTGCACCACCGCGAACTCGCCGGCGGCGTCGCGGTGCGGGTGCGCGTTGCGGTCGGTCGGCCGGCCGTGGGTGGCCCACCGGGTGTGGCCGATCCCCGCGGTTCCGGCCAGGGCGCCGGGTTGGGTCTCCTCGAGAGCGGCTTCCAGGTTGGCCAGCCGGCCGGCCCGGCGGCGCACGGTCAGCCCGCCCCGCCCGTCCAGCACGGCCAGGCCCGCGGAGTCGTAGCCCCGGTACTCCATCCGGCGCAGCGCGTCGACCACGACGGCACAGGCGGGCCGGTGCCCGACGTAGGCGACGATTCCGCACATGAACTACCAGGGTAGTCCAGCCCGGCGGGGCCGACGGGTCGGCTACGGTCAGGGTATGGGCGGAAACCGCGCGCTGTTCAGGTCGCTGACGCGTCGGGGCCCGCACCCTGTCCTGCGGGGCGACCTGGGCTTCGCCGGTGTCCCCGGGGTGGTCTTCACCCCGGCGTCGGGCTTCCACCTGCCCGGGGTGGCCTTCGGGCACGACTGGCTCACCGGCGCGCTGCACTACTCCGGCACCCTCGAGCACCTGGCCAGCTGGGGCATCGTCGCGGCGGCCCCGGACACCCAGATCGGCCCGGTTCCCTCGGCGCTGACCATGGCCCACGACCTGGCCGGGACCCTGGAGGTCATCTCCGGGGTGCGGCTGGGCGCCGGCCAGATCAGCGTCGCCGGCTCCAAACTGGGTCTGGCCGGCCACGGCTTCGGCGGTTCGGCGGCGGTGCTGGCCGCGGCCGGGGAGGCCCGCGTGGCCGCCGTCGCGGCGGTGTTCCCGGCGGTGACCAAACCCTCCGCCGAGACGGCCGCGGCCACCCTCGACGTTCCCGGCCTGGTGCTGGCGACCCCCGATGACGCCAAGTCGCTGCGGACCGACGCCCTCGAGGTCGCCGCGGGCTGGGACGGCGCGGTGCTGCGGGTGGTCGACAAGGCCGAGACCGCGGGCCTGGTCGAGAAGCGCACCATGCTGCGGCTGCTCGGTTTCCAGGGATCCAGCGACCACACCCAGAAGACCGTTCGCGCGCTGCTGACCGGATTCCTGCTCTACCACCTGGCCGGAGACCAGACCTACAAGGAGTTCGCCGACCCGGACGCCGACCTGCCCCACACCAGCCGGCCCGACCCCGACGGCGCGCCGGTGACGGCCGAGGAGCGCATCGTCGCGCTGTTCCGGTAGCCGTGCGCACCGGCATCTTCCTGTCCTACGCGGGCGGATTCAAGGAAACGGTCGATCAGGTCGTCACGCTGGAGAAGCAGGGTGTCGACATCGTCCTGGTCGCCGAGGCGTACTCCTTCGACGCGATCAGCCAGCTCGGCTACCTGGCCGCCAGGACCTCCGCGATCGAACTGGGCACGGGCGTCGTCCCGATCTACTCCCGCACCCCCGCGCTGCTGGCGATGACCGCCGCCGGACTGGACTACGTCTCCGACGGCCGGTTCCGGCTCGGCATCGGCACATCCGGACCACAGGTGGTCGAGGGCTTCCACGGCGTGCCGTTCGACGCGCCGCTGGGCCGCACCCGCGAGGTCGTCGAGATCTGCCGTCAGGTGTGGCGCCGCGAACGGCTGTCCCATCAGGGCCGCCACTACCAGATCCCGCTGCCGCCCGAACGCGGAACCGGTCTTGGCAAGGCACTGAAGATCATCAATCATCCGGTGCGGGAACGCATTCCGATCACCATCGCAGCACTGGGCCCCAAGAACGTGGAACTCACCGCTGAGATCGCCGAGGGCTGGCAGCCGGTCTTCTTCCACCCCGAGCGCGCCGGCGAGGTCTGGGGTGAGGCGCTGCGGGCCGGAAAGGCCAAACGCGACACGGCCCTCGGCGAGCTCGACGTCATGGTCGGCGTCTCGCTGGCGGTCGGCGACCACGTCGAGGACCGCCTGCAGTGGGCCAAACCGCAGCTGGCGCTCTACATCGGCGGCATGGGCGCCAAGGGACGCAACTTCTACCACGACGTGGCGACCCGGTACGGGTTCGGCGCGGCGGCCGACCGCATCCAGGAGCTGTACCTGTCCGGCCGCAAGACCGAGGCGATCGCCGCCGTTCCCGACGAGTTGGTGCGCAGCGTGTCGCTGATCGGTCCCCGCGGTTACGTCAAGGAGCGCATCGCCGCCTTCGCCGACGCCGGGGTGACCACGCTGCTGACGACGCCGGTGACGGCCGACGGCGCGGAGTTCGTCGACTTCGTCGAGCAGCTCCAGCAGTTGCTGCCCTGAGCTCACTGACCCACCTGGGGCAGTTCGTCGGCCGCGATCTCACACGGAGTCCTCGGGTCCGCGACCGGTTCGGGCGGCGGCTGGGCGGACGGCGGCGGCGGCGCGGGCGCGGCCGGCTGCGGTGGCGCGGGGGCCGCGGGAGCGTCCGGCTGCGGCGGCCGCTCCGCCGCCTGGAGCGGAGACTCGGCGGGTTCAATTGGCGCAGCGGGGATTTCGGGCTCCATCGCCGGAGCAGTGACCGGCGCCGCGGGGTGTGCGGCCGAGGCGGGCCGCGCCGCTGGCTCAGGGGATCTCTCCCGGTGTTCGGGGACCGTGATCTCCGGCCCGGCGCCGGCGGCGTTGCTCAACGCGGCGCCGGCCGCGGCGGCACCGGCCTGGGAGACGGCGCCGGCGATCTGTCCCACGACTCCGGCAAGTGCGCCGCCGAGGCCGATCCCGGCCGTCCAGACCGGGGCCGGCGGCTGAGCCGGATACACCGGCGGGGACGCCGGTGTCTCGAAAACCGGCCGGGGCCGTTCGTCGAGGCGGCCGTAGGACCGGTCCGCGGCCGTGACCTCGCGCAGGGATCTCAGCTCCCCCGCAGTCTCGTGCAGCGCCGCGACCAAGTCCGCAGCCTCGCCGCACTGCCGATGCAGCAGATCCGTTGCTGCCCAACCGGATTCACCGCACCAGCCCTCGGCGATCAGCGCCAGGGCCTCGCGATGCAGCGCGAGCGCCTCCTCCGCCGCCGAGCCGGCGGCGTCCAGCGCGGCGCCGTCGGCGTCTGTCGCATCGGGGGTGTTCAGCGCAGTCTCCGCACCGCGAGGTCCTCGGCATCGGTGTGCCGGTCGGCGCCGACGCGCAGCGCGGCCGCGGTCTCCCGGGCCGCCCGCTGCCAGCGGGCGAGGTCGGCCAGCAGCCGGCTCAACGCTTCAGGGGCGTGCGGGCCGGCCAGCGGACCGCCGATCACCCCGCTGAGCAGGTCCGCGGCGTCCTCGAGGCGCTGGGCCGCCAGGCGCAGCGCGCACGGGTCTACCGAGGTTGTTCCCATACCGGATAGGACGCAGCGCCGGCCGATCCGGTTCCGCCGATCACTCCTCGGCGCTGACCGACCTGGCGACGCGCTGGGCGACCTGGCGCGCGGTCTGCGGGTCGGCGGCCTCCACCATCACCCGGACGATCTGCTCGGTTCCCGAGGGCCGCAGCAGGATCCGGCCGGTCTCGCCGAGTTCGGCTTCGGCTTCGGCGACGGCGGTGCGCACCGCCGGCGCGGCGGCCACCGTGGCCTTGTCGGCGACCTCCACGTTGATCAGCACCTGAGGCAGCGACTGCATGGGCGCGGCGAGCTCGGCCAGCGATCGACGGGTCTGCGCCATCCGCGACATCAGCCGCAGGCCGGTGAGGATTCCGTCGCCCGTCGTTCCCGACGCCGGGAGCACGATGTGGCCCGACTGCTCGCCGCCCAGGCTGAACCGCCCCGACCGCAACTCCTCGAGGACGTAGCGATCCCCGACCGCGGTGGTCCGCACCGCGATTCCGGCCTGCCGCATCGCCAGGTGCAGACCCAGGTTGCTCATCACCGTGGTGACCAGGGTGTCGGAGGCGAGTTCCCCGGCCTCCTTCATGGCCAGGGCGAGGATCGTCATGATCGCGTCGCCGTCGACCACCTGACCGGCGGCGTCCACCGCCAGGCACCGGTCGGCGTCACCGTCGTGGGCAAGACCGAGGTCCGCGCCGTGGGCGACCACGGCCTTCCGCAGCGGGTCGAGGTGCGTCGACCCGCAGCCGTCGTTGATGTTGAGTCCGTCGGGCCGATCGTTGATCGCGACGACCCGGGCTCCGGCCGCGGTGTAGGCACGGGGAGCCGCGGCCGACGCGGCGCCGTTGGCGCAGTCCACGACGACGGTGAGACCGTCAAGGCGGGCGGGTGTCCCGCCGAGGAGGTGCTCGAGATAGCGCTCGAGAGCGTCCTGCGCAGGGCGCACCCGGCCGATCCCGGCGCCGACCGGGCGCAGCCCGGGGCCCTGGGCGATGAGCTCCTCGATGCGGTCCTCGGCGTCGTCGTCGAGTTTGTGCCCGCCGGGGCCGAAGATCTTGATGCCGTTGTCGGGCATCGGGTTGTGCGACGCGGAGATCATCACACCCAGGTCGGCCCGGTAGGCGGCGGTCAGGTGAGCCACGGCGGGAGTGGGCAACACACCCACCAGCAGGGCGTCGACGCCCTCGCTGGTCAGTCCGGCGACCACGGCGGCCTCGAGCATCTCACCGCTGGCCCGCGGGTCGCGACCCACCACCGCGACGCGGTGCCCGGCGGTGGCCGGGGCGAGCCGGCGGGCGGCGGCCGCGCTCAGGGCCAGCCCGAGTTCGGCGGTCAGCTCCTGGTTGGCGACCCCGCGCACGCCGTCGGTGCCGAACAGTCGGCCCATGTGGTCAACCTCCCGCAACAGTCATCGTTGCCAAATCCACCGTCGCCATATCCACCGTCGCCATATCCCCGTCGCCGTATCCAGGATTGCAAGAAACCCGCCGGGCGTGCGATCCGGCACGCCCGGCGAGCCGTGGGCCTTGTCGATCAGCGCTTGCTGTACTGCGGCGCCTTGCGCGCCTTCTTCAGGCCGTACTTCTTGCGCTCGATGGCGCGCGGGTCGCGGGTAAGGAAGCCGGCCTTCTTCAGCGCGGGCCGGTCCTCGGGCTGGACCAGGATCAGCGCCCGGGCGATCGCCAGGCGCAGCGCCCCGGCCTGGCCCGAGGGGCCGCCGCCGTCGAGGTGGGCGTGGATGTCGAAACTGTCCACCCGGTCGACGGTGACCAGCGGCGCCTTGATCAGCTGCTGGTGCACCTTGTTCGGGAAGTAGTCCTCAAGGGTGCGGCCGTCGAGGTGGAACTGGCCGGTGCCGGGCACCAGGCGCACCCGCACCACGGCCTCCTTGCGCCGGCCGACGGTCTGGATCGGCCGGTCGATCACGACCGGCTTGCGCGGCGCCGCCTCCGCGGCGGGCGCGGCGGTCTCGGTCTCGGCGGTCTCTGCTGCCGCGGTCTCGGCGGCCGCGGTCTCGGTCTGCGCCGGGGACTCCACGTCGTTGTTCTCCACGTCGTCGGCCTGGTTGTCCTGGCTCTGGTCCTGTGTCACTGGGCCACCTGCTTGATCTCGAACGGAATCGGCTGCTGAGCGGTGTGCGGATGCTCCGGTCCGGCGTACACCTTCAGCTTGCGCTGGATCTGACGGCTCAGCTTGTTGTGCGGCAGCATGCCGACGATCGCCTTCTCGACGACCCGGTCGGGGTGCTTGGCCATGAGTTCGCCGATGGTGCGCGTGCTCAGGCCGCCGGGATAACCGGAGTGCCGGTAGGCCAGCTTGCTGTTGAGCTTGTCGCCCCCGATGGCGACCTTGTCGGCGTTGACGACGATGACGAAGTCACCGCCGTCGACGTTGGGCGTGAATGTCGGCTTGTGCTTGCCGCGCAGCAGATTGGCCGCGGCGACGGCGAGCCGGCCGAGCACCACGTCGGTGGCGTCGATGACGTACCACGAGCGCGTGGTGTCACCGGCCTTCGGCGTGTAGGTGGGCACAGCGTGTCCCTCTCTGTCAGGTCCCCAGCGGGGCGTGGATCCCGGGCGAAACCGGGTGCCGGTCGGGGCGTCGACGGCCCGGAATCTCCCCGGCGACCAACACTGACCCGAGGACCCGGTTCGCCGCGCGAAAAGTCCGCGACGGCGTACCGCACGCCAACCCGGGAGCCTACCGGGCAGGATCCATGCAGGTCAAAACGCCCGCGAGCGGAGGGCGGCACGGTCCCCCGAAACCTCGGCGGTCCCGACGGCTCTCCTCCGTCGAAACCGCGGAGACGTCGGGGTCCACCGCTCTTTAAATGCTGGACGTTCACCGGCGCGAATCGGTTCCGTGAGCGGCGTCACTTTCATGCGCCGAGAGCACCGCCGCCGCACACACCGCCCGGACCGCACCCTCGCGGCCGGGCTGACTCTGGCATCCGACGCCGATCCGGGTGACCCCGGCCAGCACGACCGCCCAGTCGATGACCCGGCCCGGCCGGATCTCGCGGTAGGTCACCGCCGGGCGTCCGGCGACCTGCCCGTCGGCGCGCAGGCCGACGAACACGCCGGCGGGCTGGGCGGCGATGGCGCGGCCCAGCACCTCGGCGGCCTCCGCCAGGGTGGTGCCGGGGGCATAGGAACCGGTGATGTGCAGGGCGAGATCCGGATCGGCCGGCGAGGAGACCTGCAGGCGCCGCGAGCCCGGCCCGCCGGTCACCCGCGACGGCGTCCAGTCCGCGGGCACCGTGACCGCGATGCGCCCCTCGGCGATGTCGACGGACTCCGGCGACCGGATTCCACCGGTCACCGCCGAACCGGCCATCAGCGCGATCGAGGCCGCGGCGAGGGCAGCGGGTCCGATGCGGGGCCGACGCCGCCGCGGCGCGGCAGCGTCGACGTCGATGACGGCCACGCCGCCAGGTTAGGAACTCACCGCTGCGACGGGTGGCGGTCATCCACAGGAAGCTCGTCCGCATGGGGGTGCGAGCGCCGCTGCCGGTAGGCGGCTACGTGCTGGCGGTTCCCGCAGTTGCCGGTGTCGCAGAACATCCGGGATCGGTTGCGCGACAGGTCGACCAGCACCGCCGGACAGTCCGGCGCGGCGCACCTCTTGAGCCTGCGCAACTCCCCCGCGCGGATAAGGTCGGCCAGTGCCATCGCCATCTCCGCACCCATCCGCTGCGCCAGCGGGTCGTCGGCGGACGCCAGGTGCAGGTGCCAGTCCGGCATCTCCGGATGCCTGGTCAGCCAGGGCGCGGCGCGGGTGTCGGCCAGCAGCGCATTGACCTCGTCGACCGCCCGCACCTCGTCACCGGCGACCGACCAGATGCCGCCCAGCCGCCGGCGCAATCGGTGCACCGCCGCCAGTTCGGCCGAGTCGCGGTCCCGCCGCCCGGTCCAGCCGTAGCTGCGCAGATACCCGTCGAGCGCGGCCTGGTCGGCCAGGGCGTCGGCGCCGGGCCGGTCGCTGTTGACCAGGACACACGCCGCCCGCAGGGTGAGATCCGTGTCATGAGTGAACAGCATTTTGACTCATGACCTCCTCCGGACGTAGTGTCATGACCATCTACTGATTTTACTCATGACCGCCCGACCGGCGGCGACCGAAGGAGGTGCCCGGTGTCCAACCAGTTCCGGGCCGGCCTGCTGTTCGCCACCGGAGCGGCCCTCAGTTTCGGGACGTCGGGCCCCCTGGCGAAGTCGCTGATGGCCGCGGGGTGGTCGCCGACCGCGGCGGTCATCGCCCGGCTGGCCGGTGGCGCGCTGGTTCTGGCGCTGGTGGCCACGGCGGTCAAACCCGACTGGCTGCGTCAGGCGCGGGCCCACGCGCGCACCGTGGTGACCTACGGACTGATCCCCGTCGCCGGCGCGCAGCTCTGCTACTACAACGCGGTCGCGCACCTGTCGGTGGGCGTGGCCCTGCTGCTGGAGTACACCGCCCCCGTGCTGGTCATCGCCTGGGTCTGGGCCACCACCGGTCAACGCCCGCGCGGGCGCACGCTGGCCGGCGTGGCACTGGCGGTCCTCGGCGTCACCTTGGTCCTCGACGTCTTCAACGGAGCCCGCGTGGACGCGGTCGGGGTGGCCTGGGGACTCGGCGCCGCCGTCTGCGCCGTCTGCTACTTCATGATGTCCGACGAGGTGACCGCCGACGGATCGGGCCTGCACGCGATGACCCTCGCCGCGGGCAGCCTGCTGGTCGCGACCGTGGCGATCGCCGTACTCGGCCTCACCGGTGTGATGCCGGTGCGGTTCGGCACCGAGCCGGCCGTCGTCGCCGGCGTCGCGCTCCCCTGGTTCGTCCCGGTACTCCTACTCGGTGTGATCGCCACCGCGCTGGCCTACCTGCTGGGCATCAGCGGGGTGGCCCGGCTGCGGCCGAGTTTCGCCTCGCTGATGGGTCTCGGCGAGGTGCTGTTCGCCGAGCAGCGTGGCTGATGCTCGGCGAGCGCATCTCGGCGGTCCAGGCCATCGGCGGCGTCGTCGTCCTGGTGGGCCTGGCGCTGGCCCGGCCCGGCCAGACCGCCGGACGGCCGGCGCGCAGCGATTCGGACCGGGATCGTCTGGAACAATCGGTGCCGTGACCTCCCGTGCTCTAACCCTGTGCGTGCAGGCCGCCGCACTGTTTGCCGTGGCTGCGGCCGCCCCGCTGACCGCCCCGGTCGCCAGCGCGCTGGCGTGCAACGACATCGAAGTCGTCTTCGCCCGCGGAACCAACGAACCCCCCGGCATCGGACGGGTCGGGGAGGCGTTCGTCAACGATCTGCGCGGCCTGGTCGGCGGCCGCAGCGTCGGCGTCTACGCGGTCAACTACCCCGCCAGCTATGACTTCCTGGCCGCCGCCGACGGCGCCAACGACGCCAGCGCCTACATCCAGGACGTCGTGAACACCTGCCCGAACACCAAGATCGTCCTGGGCGGCTACTCGCAGGGGGCGGCCGTCGTCGACGTGCTCACCGCGCTGCCGGTCCCGATGGTCGGGTTCACCAACCCGCTGCCGCCGGCCGCCGGGGGCCGCATCGCGGCGCTGGCGGTGTTCGGCAACCCTTCGACCAAGATCGGGCTGCCGCTGACGTCCAGCGCGGCCTACGGCAGCCGGGCCATCGACGTGTGCAACCCGGCGGACCCGGTCTGCTCCGGCGGTGACAGCGTGGTGGCCCACCGCAACTACGGCCCCGACGGCTCGGCCAACCAGGCGGCCAACTTCGTCGCCGGCCTGCTCTGACTGCGCGGTTTCGCGGCCACCAGGGCGGTATGTGAGTATTGCCCCATGCGCGTGATTCCGGTGATTTCGGTGTGCCTGCTGACGACCGCGTACCTGGCCACGGCGGCCCCGGCCCAGTCCACGCCGTGCCCGGACGTGGAGCTGATTTTCGCCCGCGGCACCAGTGAGCCCGCGGGAGTGGGCCGGGTCGGGCAGGCATTGAGCGACCAGCTCTCGGCAAGTCTGGGCGGGCGGACACTGGGGATCTACCCGGTGAACTACCCGGCGAGCTACGACTTCCTCACCACCGCCGACGGCGCGGTCGACGCCACCAACCGGATCGCCGCGATGGCCGAGGACTGCCCGAACACCCGGGTCGTGCTGGGCGGCTACTCCCAGGGCGCCGCGGTGGTGGACATGCTGATGGGAATTCCGCCGCTGGGGTCGAAGGTGGGCGACGTCGGGTCCGGAGCGCCGCTGCCGCAAAGCCTGGCCGGCAAGGTCGCCGCCGTCGCGGTGTTCGGCAACCCGGCGACGAAGTTCGGCAACCCCGTCACGGCAGCGATGGCGCCGTTCGCCGGGAGGGCTATCGACCTGTGCGCCGACGGCGACCCGATCTGCTCGCAGGGCCGCAATCCGTTCGCCCACACCAGCTATGAGAAGACCGACCTGGTCGGGCAGGCCGCGGGCTTCGTCACGGGCCTGCTCTAACCCTGGGAGGACACCGGGTGATCTGGCAGCCGCTGACGCCGGCAGCTACCATGGCCTGATGCTCCTGAGGCGCATGTGCACAATGGTGTCTGTGGTGATATCCACCACAGCGCCGGTGGCTGCGGCGCCGGCCGCCGCGGCTGCGCCCTGCCCGCAGGTCGAGGTGGTTTTCGCCCGGGGCCGTGTCGAGCCGCCGGGCACCGGCGGGGTCGGGGAGGCCTTCGTGGAGGCCCTGCGCGCCAGAACCGACAAGACGGTCGGGGTCTACGCGGTCAACTACCCCGCCGACACCGAGGTGATCCAGGGCGCCAACGACATGAGCCGGCACATCCAGTCCATGGCGGCCAACTGCCCCGACACCCGGTTGGTGCTGGGCGGCTATTCGCTGGGCGCCGCCGTCACCGACGTCGTGGTGGCCGTTCCGGCGCCGGTCTTCGGCTACACCAGCCCGCTTCCGCTCGGGATGGACGACCACATCGCGGCCGTCGCCCTGTTCGGCAACGGGACCCGCAAGGTGCTCGGCCCGGTGTCGGACCTGAGCCCGCTCTACGGCGACAAGACCATCGACCTGTGCACCGACGACGACCCGGTCTGCAACAACAACCTCGACCCCAACACCTGGGCCGGTAACTGGCAGGCCCACCAGCTGGCCGCCTATGTCGACTCCGGGCTGGTCGACCAGGCCGCCGCTTTCGTTGCGGCCCGGCTCTAGGACCCGGCCTGGCCCAGGCTCCGGACATCCCGGGTGATCGCGACCCGGGCGGCGAGCCGGTCGTCGGTCGGGTAGTCCACACCGATCAGCGTCAGGCCCCTCGCGGGGGCAGCCGCGAAGTCACTTGATCGCATTTCGGCATCCAAAAGTGTTGCAGCCCAGCTTGGTTCGCGCCGTCCTTCGCCGACGGCCAACAGCGCGCCGACCAGCGAGCGCACCATCGACCAGCAGAACGCATCGGCGGTGACGAAGGCGGTGACGAGGTCGCCGTCGCGTACCCAGTCCAGGCGCTGCAGATCCCGGATCGTCGTCGAACCGGGGCGCTGGCGGCAGAAGGCGGCGAAGTCGTGCAGGCCCAGCAGGGCCGCCGATGCCGCGGCCATCGCGTCGACGTCGAGGTGGTGCGGCCAGGGCGTGACGAACCGGGCCTGCTGCGGTTCGGCGCCGTAGGGGGCCTGCGTCAGGCGGTAGGCATAGTGGCGGCGCAGCGCGGAGAAGCGCGCGTCGAAACCGCCCGGCGCCCGGCCGGCCCGCAGAACCCGGACATCCTCCGGAAGGAACTTGGCCAGCCTGCGGACCAGGGGGGCGAACTCGCCGTCCCCGGTGCGCCCGTGCCGCGGATAGGCGTTGACGAGTGCGCCGGCGGGCACGTCGACGTGGGCCACCTGGGCGCTGGCGTGCACCCCGGCGTCGGTGCGCCCGGCCGCGACCAGCCGCAGGGGCGACCTGAACACCGTCGACAACGCATCGTTGAGCGTTCCCGCGACGGTGCGCTGAGCGTCCTGAACGGCCCAGCCGGCGAAATCCGTTCCGTCGTAGGCGATGTCGAGCCGGAGCCGGACGACGGCGTCGTCAGGACTCGTCAGACTCGGCCTTCTCCTCGGCCACCTCGTCGGCGGCCACCGCGGCCTGGGCGTCGGCGATTGCCGCGTCTTCGGCCTCGATCTCCTCGATCGACTCGGGCTCAGGCGCGGGTTCGGGCTCGGCCGGGGCGGCCTTCTTCGCAGCCGGGGCGGCCGCCGCGGCCGCCTTCTTCTGCGACGCCGCGGCCCGCCGGGCCCGATCGGCCTCCGAGACCACCGTCTTCTCCCGGACCAGTTCGATCACCGCCATCGGGGCGTTGTCGCCCTTGCGCGCCTCGACCTTGATGATCCGGGTGTAGCCGCCCTCGCGGTCGGCGAAGAACGGTCCGATTTCGGCGAACAGCGTATGCACGACGTCCTTGTCGCGGATCTTCTTCATCACCTCACGCCGGTTGTGCAGCGTGCCCTTCTTGGCATGGGTGATGAGCTTTTCGGCGTAGGGCCGCAGCGCCCGGGCCTTGGGCTCGGTGGTCTTGATCCGGCCGTGCTCGAAGAGCGAGGTGGCCAGGTTGGCCAGGATCGCCTTCTGGTGCGACGAGGACCCGCCGAGGCGGGGGCCCTTGGTGGGCTTAGGCATTGGGAACTCCAGCCATTGCGACTACTCCTTTTCGGGGCCGGCCCCCGTATCAGGTAGGGCCGGGACGACTTCGTTTAGCTTGTCTGGTTTAGAGCTGTTCGGTCTCGGCGTAGTCGGCGTCGTTGTCGACCTCGTAGGCCGAGTCGTAGCCGGCGTCGGAGGTCCAGGTGCCGGTGGCTGCGTCGTAACCGGCGACCTCGGACGGATCGAAGCTGGGCGGGGAGTCCTTCAGCGACAGGCCCAGCTGGTGCAGCTTGATCTTGACCTCGTCGATGGACTTCTGACCGAAGTTGCGGATGTCCAGCAGGTCCGACTCGGTGCGGCCGACCAGCTCGCCGACGGTGTGCACACCCTCGCGCTTGAGGCAGTTGTAGGAGCGCACGGTCAGATCCAGGTCGTCGATCGGCAGCGCGAACGCGGCGATGTGGTCGGCCTCGGCCGGCGACGGACCGATCTCGATGCCCTCGGCCTCGAGGTTGAGCTCACGGGCCAGGCCGAACAGCTCGACGAGGGTCTTGCCGGCCGATGCCAGGGCGTCGCGCGGGCTGATCGAGTTCTTGGTCTCGACGTCGAGGACCAGCTTGTCGAAGTCGGTGCGCTGCTCGACGCGGGTGGCCTCGACCTTGTAGGTGACCTTGAGCACCGGCGAGTAGATCGAATCGACCGGGATGCGGCCGATCTCGGCGCCGGAGGCCTTGTTCTGGACGGCCGGCACGTAACCGCGGCCGCGCTCGACCACCAACTCGATCTCGAGCTTGCCCTTGTCGTTCAGGGTGGCGATGTGCATGTCCGGGTTGTGCACGGTGACGCCGGCCGGCGGCACGATGTCACCCGCGGTCACCACGCCGGGGCCCTGCTTGCGCAGGTACATGGTGACCGGCTCGTCCTCGTCGGAGGAGACGACCAGGCCCTTGAGGTTCAGGATGATGTCGGTGACATCCTCCTTGACGCCGGGGACGGTGGTGAACTCGTGGAGCACGCCGTCGATGCGGATGCTGGTGACCGCCGCGCCCGGGATGGACGACAGCAGCGTGCGGCGAAGCGAGTTGCCGAGGGTGTAACCGAATCCCGGCTCCAGCGGCTCGATGACGAACTGGGAGCGGTTTTCGGCGAGGGCCTCTTCGCCGAGGGTGGGCCGCTGAGAAATCAGCATGGTGTTCTTCCATCTCCTTCTCGGCACCCGCTATTTGATGCCGTTGGGGTTACCTGCGCGGCGGACGCCGCACAGACGGGTTACTTCGAGTAGAACTCGACGATGAGCTGCTCGGTGAGCGGCACGTCGATCTGGGCACGCTCGGGCAGCTGGTGCACGAGGATGCGCTGGCGTTCGCCGATCACCTGCAGCCAGGCCGGGATCGGCCGGTCGCCGGCGACCTCACGGGCGATCTGGAACGGGACGGTGTTCAGCGAGTTGTCCCGGACGTCGACGATGTCGTACTGGGACACCCGATAGCTGGGGACGTCGACCTTCACGCCGTTGACGGTGAAGTGGCCGTGGCTGACCAGCTGGCGGGCCATCCGCCGGGTCCGGGCCAGCCCGGCCCGGTAGACGACGTTGTCCAGCCGGCTCTCCAGGATTCGCAGCAGGTTCTCGCCGGTCTTGCCGGTCTGGCGATTGGCCTCTTCGTAGTAGCGACGGAACTGCTTCTCCATCACGCCGTAGGTGAAGCGCGCCTTCTGCTTCTCCTGGAGCTGGGTGCGGTATTCGCTCTCCTTGATCCGCGCACGGCCGTGCTGGCCGGGCGGGTAGGGGCGCTTCTCGAAGGACTGGTCGCCGCCGACCAGGTCGACGCCGAGGCGGCGCGACTTGCGGGTGGCGGATCCGGTGTAACGAGCCATGGTGTGAGTTCCTCCTAGACCCGGCGCCGCTTGGGCGGACGGCAGCCGTTGTGCGGCTGCGGTGTGACATCGGAAATCGCGCCCACCTCAAGCCCGGCGGCCTGCAGCGAGCGGATGGCGGTCTCGCGGCCCGAACCCGGGCCCTTGACGAACACGTCGACCTTGCGGACCCCGTGCTCCTGGGCCTTGCGGGCGGCGTTCTCGGCGGCCAGCTGGGCGGCGAACGGGGTCGACTTGCGGGAGCCCTTGAAACCGACGTGGCCCGACGACGCCCAGGCGATCACGTTGCCCTGCGGGTCGGTGATGGTCACGATCGTGTTGTTGAACGTGCTCTTGATGTGGGCGGCGCCGTGCGGGACGTTCTTCTTTTCCCGGCGGCGGGTCTTCTGACCCTTCTTGGCGGCGGTCTGTCCGGCCTTCTTTGCAGGTGGCATGGTTACTTGGCCTTCTTCTTACCGGCGATGGTGCGCTTGGGACCCTTGCGGGTGCGCGCGTTGGTCTTGGTCCGCTGGCCGCGCACCGGCAATCCGCGGCGGTGCCGCAGGCCCTGGTAGCAGCCGATCTCGATCTTGCGGCGGATGTCGGCCTGCACCTCACGGCGCAGGTCGCCCTCGACTTTGAGGTTGCCTTCGATGTAGTCGCGCAGCTGGGTGAGCTGGTCGTCGGTGAGGTCCTTGCTGCGCAGGTCCCGGTCGATACCGGTGGCCGCCAGGATCTCCTGGGAGCGGGTACGGCCGACGCCGTAGATATAGGTCAGCGCGATCTCCATGCGCTTGTCGCGCGGGAGGTCCACGCCCACTAGACGTGCCACAGGGCTTCGGTTTCCTTCTTCAAGGCGGGGGTCTGGTCCCAGTCCGTTCCCGGAGGGTTCTCCGGGGCCCGGCCTCCGCTCCGGGCGTGGTCACGCGGCCTGTCCGCGCAGTGGTACTGGGAGGTCTGCATTCAGTTGTGTCGGGCCGGACTTGGTCGGATTACTAGCCCTGGCGCTGCTTGTGGCGAGGATCGGAGCAGATCACCATGACCCGCCCATGCCGGCGGATCACCCTGCACTTGTCGCAGATCGGCTTGACGCTCGGGTTCACCTTCACGGCTTGTTGATCCTGTTCTTCCTGGTCGTTCTTCAGTCGTTCGTCGAGATCCGGGCCGGTTACTTGTACCGGTAGACGATGCGGCCGCGGGTCAGGTCGTAGGGCGAGAGCTCCACGACCACACGGTCCTCGGGCAGGATGCGGATGTAGTGCTGCCGCATCTTGCCGCTGATGTGGGCGAGCACCTTGTGGCCGTTCTCCAGCTCAATGCGGAACATCGCATTGGGCAGGGGTTCGACCACCCGGCCCTCGACCTCGATGGCGCCGTCTTTCTTGCCCATATCCTCACTAGATCCTGTTGGGTGCCGGGGCAGCGGACGCCCCGACTGCAAAACGTGGGAATTCCCGGACTGGGCACGCAAGAGCCGGCGCGAGCACCGCACCGTTGCCCCACGATACCCGCTGGGGGCCCGCTCTCCAAAATGGCGCCGGCGGCCCCCGCCCGGTGCCCCGGGGTCCGCCGCGCGGGCCGATAAGGTGGGCCGATGCGGCTCTTGGTGACCGGCGGGGCGGGGTTCATCGGCGCCAATTTCGTCCGCCTGACCGTCGGCCGGCGGCCCGGGGTGTCGGTCACCGTCCTGGACGCCCTCACCTATGCGGGCAGCCGGGAGGCCCTGGCGGGGCTCGGGGACCGGATCCGCCTGGTCGAGGGCGATCTGACCGACGAGGCCCTGGTCGACGGTCTGGTGGCGGAGTGCGACGCGGTCGTGCACTTCGCCGCCGAGACGCATGTGGACAACTCGCTGGCCGACCCGTCGCCGTTCCTGCGCAGCAACGTCGTCGGGACCTTCTCGGTCCTGGAGGCGGTGCGGCGGCACCGGGTGCGGCTGCACCACATCTCCACCGACGAGGTCTACGGTGACCTCCCGCTGGGTGAGCCGGTGCGGTTCACGCCCGCGACCCCCTATCACCCGTCCAGTCCGTACTCGGCCACCAAGGCCTCGGCCGACCTGCTGGTGGGCGCCTGGGTGCGGTCCTACGGCGTCGAGGCCACCATCTCCAACTGCTCCAACAACTACGGGCCGTTCCAGCACATCGAGAAGTTCATCCCCCGGCAGATCACCAACATCCTCACCGGGCGGCGCCCCAAGCTCTACGGGACCGGCGCGAACGTCCGGGACTGGATTCACGTCGACGACCACAACAGTGCGGTGTGGCGCATTCTCGAGGACGGCAGGCCCGGCCGGACCTATCTGATCGGAGCCGACGGCGAACGCGACAACCTCTCGGTGCTGCGGATGATCCTGACCCTGATGGACCGCGACCCCGACGACTTCGACCACGTCACCGACCGGGTCGGCCATGACCTGCGGTACGCGATCGACGCCGGTGCGCTGCGCGACGAACTGGGATGGTCACCCACGCACACCGACTTCGCCGAGGGGCTGCGCGCGACGATCCAGTGGTACCGCGACAACGAATGGTGGTGGGCCCCACTGAAATCCACGGTCGAGGCCGACTATGCCAAACGGGGCCAGTGAGATGGGAACGACCGACAGGGCATGGCGCGAGCTCGCCGTTCCGGGATCCTGGGAGATCACTCCGCAGCTGCACGGCGATGACCGCGGCACGTTCTTCGAGTGGTTCACCGAGGCCGGCTTCGCCGGCATGACCGGGCACCGGTTCGACATGCGCCAGGCCAACGGCTCGGTGTCCGCGGCCGGCGTCCTGCGCGGGCTGCACTTCGCGCAGGTTCCCCCCGGCCAGGCCAAGTACGTCACCTGCGTGCGGGGGTCGGTGTTCGACGTCGTCGTCGACATCCGGGTCGGCTCGCCGACCTTCGGCCGGTGGGATTCGGTGCTGCTCGACGACGTCACCCGCCGCTCGACATATCTCTCCGAAGGCCTCGCGCACGGCTTCCTGGCGTTGCAGGACGGCTCGACGGTGATGTACCTGTGCTCGGCGCCCTACGCCCCGCAACGCGAGCACACCATCCTCGCCACCGATCCGGCCATCGGGATCGACTGGCCGGTTCCGGCGTCGGCTCTGCTGCTCTCCGGCCGGGACGCCGCGGCTCCGCCGCTAGCCCAGGTGCGCGATGCGGGGCTGCTGCCCACCTGGGCCGAGACGCAGGCCTTCACCGCCGCGCTCCCTCCGTCCTGACGGCTACTTGGCCCAGGCAGAAGCCTGTACTAGGATATGCAAGTATCCCCTACTTCTCCGCCCGGAGGCAGCTCATGACCCGACAGATCCAGCACTTCGTCGACGGCCGGCGCACCAGCCTGGCCAGCACCCGCACCGCCGACGTGTTCAACCCCAGCACCGGTGCGGTACAGGCCCAGGTGCTGCTGGCGTCGGCGGCCGACGTCGACACCGCCGTCGCCTCCGCGGTGCAGGCCCAGCAGGAGTGGGCGGCCTACAACCCGCAGCGGCGGGCCCGGGTCCTGATGAAGTTCATCGAGCTGGTCAACGCCAACGCCGACGAGATCGCCGAACTGCTCTCCCTGGAGCACGGCAAGACCGTGCAGGACTCCCTGGGCGACATCCAGCGCGGCGTCGAGGTGATCGAATTCGCCACCGGCATACCGCATCTGATGAAGGGCGAGTTCACCGAGAACGCCGGCTCGGGCATCGACGTCTACTCGATCCGCCAGCCGCTGGGGGTGGTCGCCGGCATCACCCCGTTCAACTTCCCGGCCATGATCCCGCTGTGGAAGGCAGGGCCGGCGCTGGCATGCGGCAACGCCTTCATCCTCAAACCCTCCGAGCGTGATCCCTCGGTGCCGCTGCGGCTGGCCGAGCTGTTCATCGAGGCCGGTCTGCCCCCGGGTGTCTTCCAGGTCGTGCAGGGCGACAAAGAAGCGGTCGACGCGATCATCGCCCATCCCGACATCAAGGCCATCGGTTTCGTCGGCTCCTCCGACATCGCGCAGTACATCTACTCCGGCGCCGCCGCGCACGGCAAGCGCTCGCAGTGCTTCGGTGGCGCCAAGAACCACATGGTCGTCATGCCCGACGCCGACCTCGACCAGGCCGTCGACGCCCTCGTAGGCGCAGGCTACGGCAGCGCGGGTGAGCGCTGCATGGCGATCAGCGTCGCGGTGCCGGTCGGGGAGGAGACCGCCAACCGGTTGCGCGCCAGGCTCGCCGAGAAGGTCAGCAACCTCCGGGTGGGCCACAGCCTGGACCCCAAGGCCGACTACGGCCCCCTGGTGACGGCCGCCGCGCTCAAACGGGTGCGCGACTACATCGACGCCGGTGTCGAGGCCGGTGCCGAGGTCGTCGTCGACGGCCGCGAGAAGGCCAGCACCGAACTGACCTTCGGCGACGAGAGCCTCGAGGGCGGCTTCTTCATCGGCCCCACTCTGTTCGACCACGTCACCCCGGACATGTCGATCTACACCGACGAGATCTTCGGACCGGTGGTGTGCATCGTGCGCGCCAAGGATTACGAGGAGGCGCTGCGGCTGCCCAACGAACACGAGTACGGCAACGGGGTGGCGGTGTTCACCCGGGACGGCGACACCGCCCGCGACTTCGTCTCACGGGTGCAGGTCGGCATGGTGGGTGTCAACGTCCCCATCCCGGTTCCGGTGTCCTACCACACGTTCGGCGGCTGGAAGCGTTCCGGCTTCGGCGATCTCAACCAGCATGGCCCGGCCTCGATCCAGTTCTACACCAAGGTCAAGACCATCACCGAGCGCTGGCCCTCGGGCATCAAGGACGGTGCCGAGTTCGTCATCCCCACGATGAAGTAGGCGGGGCGATGACCTTCACGCTCGATGACGACGAACGGGTGATCACCGAGACCGCCGCGGCCTTCGCCGCCAAACGCCTGGCCCCCCATGCCCTGGAGTGGGACAAGACCAAGCACTTCCCGGTCGACGTGCTGCGCGAGTCCGCCGAACTGGGCATGGGCGCCATCTACTGCGGCGAGGACGTCGGCGGCAGCGGCCTGCGCAGACTGGACGCGGTGCGGATCTTCGAGCAGCTCTCGATCGCCGATCCGGTCATCGCGTCGTTCATCTCGATTCACAACATGTGCGCGTGGATGATCGACACCTACGGGACCGCCGAGCAACGCAAGTCCTGGATCCCGCGCCTGGCGTCGATGGAACTGATCGCCAGCTACTGCCTCACCGAGCCCGGAGCCGGGTCGGACGCGGCGGCGTTGCGCACCAAGGCCGTTCGCGACGGCGAGCACTACGTCCTCGACGGGGTCAAGCAGTTCATCTCCGGCGCAGGCAGCTCGGATGTCTACGTGGTCATGGCGCGCACCGGCGCCGACGGCCCGCGTGGCATCTCGGCCTTCATCGTCGAAAAGGGCACTCCCGGATTGAGTTTCGGTGCCAACGAGGAGAAGATGGGCTGGAACGCCCAGCCCACCGCCCAGGTCATCCTCGACGGCGTCCGGGTTCCGACCGACGCCCTGGTCGGCGGCCCGGAGGCCGAGGGAACCGGCTTCGGCATCGCGATGAACGGCCTCAACGGCGGACGGCTCAACATCGCCGCCTGCTCGCTGGGCGGTGCGCAGGCGGCCTACGACAAGGCCGCGCACTATCTGGTGGACCGGCAGGCCTTCGGAGGCGCGCTGATCGACGAGCCGACCATCCGGTTCGCGCTGGCCGAGATGGCCACCGCACTGGAGACCTCCCGGCTGATGCTGTGGCGGGCCGCCGGCGCCCTCGACGACGACGAGGCCGACAAGGTCACGCTGTGCGCGATGGCCAAGCTGTACGTCACCGATTCCTGCTACGGCGTCGCCGACCGCGCGCTGCAACTGCTCGGCGGGTACGGCTACCTGCGCGAGTACGGGCTGGAGAAGATCGTCCGCGATCTGCGGGTGCACCGGATCCTGGAGGGCACCAACGAGATCATGCGCGTGGTGATCGGGCGCGCGGAAGCGAACCGCGCCCGTGCCGGGGCCTGAACGAACGAGCCGGACCGAACGACAGGGAGACCACATGACCACGATCGCGTTCCTGGGGCTGGGCAACATGGGCACCCCGATGGCCGGCAACCTGGTCAACGCCGGCTACACCGTGCGCGGCTTCGACCCCGTCCCGGTGGCCCGCGAAGCCGCCGCGGCCAAGGGCGTCGCCGTCACCGACGGCGGCGCCGCCGCGGTGCAGGGCGCCGACGTGGTGATCACCATGCTTCCCAACGGGACTCTGGTCAAGGAGTGCTACGCCGAGGTGATGCCGACCGCGAACCGGGGCGCGCTGTTCATCGACAGTTCCACCATCGCCGTCAACGACGCCCGCCAGGTGAACGGCTACGCCGCCGAGCGTGGATTCGCCCAACTCGACGCCCCGGTGTCCGGCGGGGTCAAGGGCGCGGTCGCCGGCACGCTGGCGTTCATGGTCGGCGGCGAGGCCGACGCGCTGGAGAGGGGCCGCCCGGTCCTGGAAGCGATGGCGGGCAAGATCATTCACTGCGGCGACTCCGGAGCGGGGCAGGCCGCCAAGCTGTGCAACAACATGCTGCTGGCGGTGCAGCAGATCGCCGTCGGCGAGGCCTTCGTCCTCGCCGAGAAACTCGGCCTGTCGGCGCAGTCGCTGTTCGACGTGATCACCGGCGCCACCGGCAACTGCTGGGCGGTGCACACCAACTGCCCGGTGCCCGGCCCGGTTCCCACCTCACCGGCCAACAACGAGTTCAAGCCCGGCTTCGCCACGGCGCTGATGAACAAGGACCTGGGACTGGCGATGGACGCGGTGGCCGCCACCGGCGCCTCGGCCCCGCTGGGCAGCCACGCCGCGCAGATCTACGCGCATTTCGCCGAGCGGAACGCCGGCCTCGACTTCAGCGCGGTCATCGAGACGCTGCGCTGAGCCGGGTATGCCGGGCAAGACCGATCCGATCGCCGCGGCGCGGGCCAACTGGGAGGGCGCCGGCTGGGGAGACGTGGCCGACGGGATGGTGGCCGTCACGTCGGTCATGCGGGCCCACCAGATTCTGCTGGCCCGGGTCGAGAACGCCCTGCGTCCCTACGACCTGAGCTTCTCCCGGTTCGAACTGCTGCGGCTGCTGGCCTTCAGCCGTACCGGCGCACTGCCGATCACCAAGGCCTCCGACCGGCTGCAGGTGCACGTCACGAGCGTCACCCACGCCATCCGGCGGCTGGAGGCCGACGGACTGGTCGAGCGGCTACCGCACCCAACCGACGGGCGCACCACCCTGGTGCGGATCACCGATCTGGGCCGCTCGACGGTCGAGGACGCCACCCTCACGCTCAACAGCCGGGTTTTCGCCGATATCGGGATGTCCGGCGATCAGGCCCGGGAGCTGGTCTTCTCAATCGAGACGCTGCGCCGGCACGCCGGGGATTTCTGACTCTCGTCAGGTCCGCGGCGCGACGTCTACCGCACCGCTCATGCCGCCCTCGAAGTGACCGGGTTCAAGGCAGGCCAGCCCCCACTCCCCCGGCTTGTCGAAGGTGTACAGCAAGGTCGCTGTCTGGCCCGGTTCCACCACGATCGCGTTGTCATGACCGTGGTGTCCCGCCGGCGACGTGCCCATCGACCGGGCGTGTGCTGCCACTTGCTCTGCCGGTCCTACCACCAGTTCGTGCCTGGCCTGGCCGACGTTCACCACGACCAGACGCACCGTTTCGCCCTCCTGCGCGGTCCATTTCGCCGGAGTGATGCGCCTACTGTCGTCCACCTCGAGTACCACGTTTCGCACCCGCTCGGCGGCGGCCGGCGACGCGGCGGCGGGGGTGACCGCGGCACTTGCATGGTCGAGTCGGTGGTCGTGGCCGTAACCACCGCGGGTTCCCCAGTACGATGCGGCCGCCATGGATCCGGCGATCACACACACCCCGGTCACCACGCCGTAGACGGTGAAGGGCCGCAAACCGATCCGGCTGCGACCCCCCTCACCGAAGTACAGCGCCCCCAGACTCAGGAAGAAACCCAGCGGCACCACCCACGCGCTGCGCTCGGGTGAGTCCGGGAAATGCTGCAAACCGCCGGTGAAGAAGCCCAGGCCGACCGATGCCAGGATGCCGAAGCCCAGCAGGTCCGCCCAGCGCTTGGCGCCCTCCGGAGCGGACTTCAATTCCATCGCCGCCCCGATGACGAAGAAGGCGATTCCGACACCTGCCGTCACGAACGAACGTCGCTCGGAGAAGAAGCCGTGATTGACCGCCCCGGCGACGAAGCTGATTCCGGCGTATTTCGACAGCGTCGCCAGATGCTCGGTTTGGAATTTCATATCCGCCTTCGGTCAGACCGTCAGGATCCGCGGGCCGTCGTCGGTGACCGCCACGGTGTGCTCCCAGTGCGCCGCTCGGGACCCGTCGGTGGTGACGACGGTCCAGTCGTCCTCGAGGATCCGGGTCCGGGTGGTTCCCAGGGTCAGCATCGGCTCGATAGCCAGCACCGAGCCCACCACCAGCAGCGGTCCCCGGCCGGGCTCGCCCTCGTTGGGCAGGAAGGGGTCCATGTGCATCTGGCGGCCGATCGCGTGGCCGCCGTAGCCGGCGACGATCCCGTACCTGCGGTCGTGTGCGCGTTCGGCGGCGCGGGCACCCGCCTCGATGGCGTGCGAGACGTCGGTCAGCCGGTTGCCCGCCACCATCGCCGCGATCCCGGACTCCATCGCCAGTCTGGTGGCTTCCGAGAGCGCCTCGTCGGCGGGGATCAGAGCACCCACCCCGAAGGTCACCGCGGCGTCCCCGTGCCAGCCGTCGATGATCGCGCCGCAGTCGATCGACACCAGGTCACCGTACCCGAGTAGTTCGCGCGCGGACGGAATGCCGTGCACGACACGCTCGTTGACCGACGAGCAGATGCTCGCCGGGTAGCCGTGGTAGCCGAGGAACGACGGTGTCCCGCCGGCCCGGCGGATCACCGCCTCGGCGACCTCGTCCAACTCCAGTGTGGAGACTCCCGGCGCGGCGGCCCGCTGAACCGCTCGCAACGCCTCGGCGACCACCGCCCCGGCAGCCGCCATGGCGTCCAACTCACCTGCCGTGCGGGCGGGGACCGTCTTGCGGCCGCGCAGTGCGGGCAGGGAGACCATGCCGGCTCAGCGGCCGAGCGCGTGCAGTGCCCGCTCGAATACCTCGTCGAGGGTGCCGACGGCGTCGACCGTGCGCAGCTCACTCTCG
>NZ_JBJTJF010000131.1:0-6707 GCF_046095365.1 Mycobacterium sp. | reverse complement strand
CGTGTAGTCGTAGAGAACGAACATCGGCACGACGGTGGCCGGCCCGCCCGGCCCGGTCCAGACGGGGTAGGGATGCTCGGGAGTGACGATGTCCATCTGGTCGCACATCTGCACCAGGTGGTCGTAGCGGGCCCGGCCGAAAACCTGCATCGGATCCTTGCCGGTGGTCCACAGTTCGTGGTTGCCCGGCACCCAGATGACCTTCGCGAACCGCCGCCTCAGCAGATCCAGCGACCACCGGATGTCGTCGGTGCGTTCGGCGACGTCGCCGGCGACGATCAGCCAGTCCTCATCGGTCGCCGGGTACAGCGACTCGGTCACCGGCTTGTTGCCGGTGTGCCCGGTGTGCAGGTCGCTGATCGCCCAGAGTGTGGGAGCCACAGCCGACCAGCCTACTGGCGTTCAATATTGTGATGGTGTGGCGAGCACACGACTGAGCGACCGCACCGTCGGCCGCGCCCTGCGACTGCCGGCCCCGTCGACGGACTACGTGGTGAGCCGCGGTATCCCGGTCCCGATGCGCGACGGCATCGTGCTGCGTGCCGACCACTACGCACCGGTGACCAACCAGCCGTTGGGAACCATTCTGGTGCGCGGGCCCTACGGCCGCGGTTTCCCTTTCTCCTTCGTCTACGCCCAGATCTACGCGGCCCGCGGATACCACGTCGTATTGCAAAGCGTGCGAGGCACTTTCGGCTCCGGCGGTGATTTCGTGCCGATGGTGCACGAGGCCGACGACGCCGCCGACACCGTCGTGTGGCTGCGCGAACAGCCGTGGTTCACCGGCACCTTCGGCACCATCGGACTGTCCTATCTCGGCTTCACCCAGTGGGCGCTGCTGGCCGATCCGCCCCCCGAACTCGCGGCGGCGGTGATCAGCGTCGGCCCACATGACCTGCACCAGTCGTCCTGGGGCCGAGGGGCGTTCGCCCTCAACGATTTCCTGGGGTGGTCGGACATGGTGGCCAACCAGGAGACTTCCGCGTTGAACCGGGTGGCGTTCCAGTTCCGTGCCCGGCGCCGGCTGGCCGGGGCCACCGACGGCGTGCCGCTCGGCGAGTCGGGGCGAGCGCTGCTGGGCCGGGGATCGCCGTGGTACGAGTCCTGGATCGAGCATCCCGACGTCGACGACCCGTTCTGGGAGCCGATGCGGATGACCCACGCGCTGGACCGCTGCGCCGTGCCGGTGCTGCTGATCAGCGGCTGGCAGGACATCTTCATCGACCAGACCATCACCCAGTACCGGCATCTGCGCGCCCGCGGCGTGGACGTGGCGATGACCGTCGGACCCTGGACCCACGAACAGATGGTGACCAGGGCCCTCGGCGACGCCGCCGCGGAGACGCTGACCTGGCTGGGGGCACACCTCGCCGGCAACCGGTCCCCCGCCCCCCGCACGCGCCCGGTCCGGGTCTACGTCACCGGGCGGGACCGTCCGGGCTGGGTGGAACTCGCCGACTGGCCGCCACCGACCACCGACCGGGTGCTCTTCCTCGAGGCGGGCGGTCGGCTGAGGCCTGAGGCCCCCGACTCGACGTGCTCGTCCACGTTCCGCTTCGACCCGGCCGACCCCACGCCCACGATGGGCGGCAGGCTGCTGACGCGGGGCTCGGGATTCCGCGACGACACCGCCCTGGCCGCCCGCACCGACGTGCTGAGCTTCACCGGCGAGCCGTTGGACGCCGCGATGTGCGTCTGCGGCCACCCGGAGATCGAACTCGACTACCGCACCGACAACCCGCACTTCGACGTCTTCGTCCGCCTGAGCGAGGTCGATCCGCAGGGGCGGTCACGCAATGTCAGCGACGGGTTCCGCCGGTTCGACGCCGCGCCGGCCGGACCGATCCGGCTCGACCTGGACCCGATCGCACACCGGTTCGGCCCGGGCTCGCGGATCCGGGTGCTGGTGGCCGGCGGATGCCATCCGCGTTTCGCCCGCAACCTCGGGACCGGGGAACCCGTGCTCAGCGGTCACCGGATGGTTCCGTCGACCCACGTCGTCCATCACGGGGAGGCGACTCGACTGACCCTTCCGGTGGGCCGGCCCGGCTGACACCGCGGCAGGGGTGCCCCGGCTCGCGGGCTACGGTGTGGCTATGGCTTCTGAGGCTTCCGGCATCCTGCTCACCGACACCGCCGACCGCGTCCGCACCATCACGCTCAGCTCAACCGCCCGGGGTCCCGCAATGCACTGTCGGCCGCGTTGCGCAGTCAGTTCTTCGCCGCCTTGCGCGACGCCGAGGCCGACGACGGCGTGGACGTGGTGATCGTCACCGGCGCCGACCCGGTGTTCTGCGCGGGCCTGGACCTCAAGGAACTCGGCAACACCACCGAACTGCCCGACATCTCGCCGAAGTGGCCGCCGATGAGCAAGCCGGTGATCGGCGCCGTCAACGGCGCCGCGGTGACCGGGGGCCTGGAGTTGGCGCTGTACTGCGACATCCTGGTCGCCTCCGAACGCGCCCGGTTCGCCGACACCCACGCCCGGGTGGGACTGCTGCCCACCTGGGGCCTGAGCGTGCGGCTGCCGCAGAAGGTGGGCATCGGGATGGCCCGCCGGATGAGCCTGACCGGCGACTACCTGTCCGCCGCGGACGCGCTGCGGGCCGGACTGGTCACCGAGGTCGTGCCGCACGAGCAGTTGATGCCGGCGGCCCGTGCGGTCGCGGCGTCGATCGTGGGCAACAACCGGAAGGCGGTGCGGGCGCTGCTGGAGTCCTACCACGGCATCGACGCCGAGGCGACCAGCGCCGGACTGTGGATGGAGGCCGAGGCGGCCCGCAAGTGGATGCGCTCGGCCACCGGCGACGACATCGCCGCCAGCCGCGCCTCGGTGATGGAACGTGGCCGGGCGCAGGTCGGCTAGCGCCCTGGGAGTCACCCTCGACCTGATCCGCACCCGGCGCCGGGGCCGGGCCGCGATCGAGGCGCTCCGCCGGCAGCGCACCGGGGCGCTCGTTGCCCATGCGCGCGCGAATTCCCCTTTCTATCAACGGCATTACGCGGCTGTCACCACTTCAGAGTTCACCGCGCTGCCGCCGGTCACCAAACGGCAGCTGATGGCTTCCTTCGGCGACTGGGTGTGTGACCCGCAGGTCACCCTGGCCGGCGTACAGGCGTTCGTCGCCGGCCCGCTGCCGGCCGGGACCCCGTTTCTGGGCGAGTACTTCGTCTGCTCGACATCGGGCACCACCGGGCTTCCGGGTCTGTTCGTGCACGACCGCGGCGCCTGCCGGGTCTACGAGGCTCTCAGCCTTCCGATGGACGTGGCCTGGCTCTCCGGGAGGCAGTGGCTGCAACTGCTCGCCCGCCAGGCCCGCTGGGCGGTGGTCGTCGGCACCGGCGGGCACTTCGCCGGCGAGGGCTGGGTCGCCTACCTGAGCCGCCGGCACTGGTGGCGACGGAATACCTGGCGGGCGTTCTCGCTGCAGAAGCCGCTGGCGGAGTTGGTGGCCGCCCTCAACAGGTTCGGGCCGGCGATACTGACCAGCTACCCCAGCGCCCTGGAGTTGCTGGCCGCCGAGCAGTCGGCGGGTCGACTGCGGTTGCGCCCGGTGATCGTCGAACTCGGCGGCGAGTCCTTCGACTCACCTGGCCGCTCCCGGATCGCCGCGGCGTTCGGCGAGCATGTCGTGCACAACGCCTACGGAGCCTCGGAGTTCCTGCTCATCGCCTTCGACTGTGCGCACGGCTGGCTGCACGTCAACGCCGACTGGGTGATCCTGGAACCGGTCGAGGCCGACTACACCCCGACGCCGCGCGGGCGGCGGTCCCACACCGTGCTGCTGACCAATCTGGCCAACCGGGTGCAGCCCGTCATCCGCTACGACCTGGGTGACTCCGTCACCGAACGCCCGGACCCGTGCCCGTGTGGCAACCCGCTGCCCGCGATCCGGGTGGCGGGACGGCGCGACGACGTGCTCCGGCTGCGCGGCCGCGGCGGAGCGAGCGTCGACGTGCTGCCACTGGCCGTCGGTTCGGTGATCGACGAGACGCCCGGTGTCTATCGCAGCCAGCTGGTCCAGACCGGCCCGAATGCGTTGACCCTGCGCCTGGAGCTGCGCCCCGGAACCCAGCCGGATCAGGTCTGGAGCCGGGCATGTGCGGCGCTGGCGCAATACCTTGCCGAGCAAGGAGTTCCGGACGTCGAGATCGTCCGCGACCCCGATCCGCCGCGACACGACATCGCCAGCGGAAAGTACCGGCAGGTGATCTCCGCGGCCGGCGGAACCGTCTAGTCCGGGTCCTCCTCGGCCAGGCGGTAGGGCTGCGCGTCGCCGGCCGGGGTGGCCGCGGCGCGAATCCGTGCGACGTCGGCGTCCGCCGCGCGGGCGCGCGCCAGCAGTTCCTCCATCCGGTGCGCGGCGTCGGGCACGGTGTCGCGAATGAAGGTCAGCGTCGGGGTGTAGCGCACCCCGGTGCCGGCACCGACCTTGCTGCGCAACACACCCTTGGCGCTCTCCAGCGCCGCGGCGGCACCGGCGTAGTCCGGCTCGTCGTCGATGGATCGGCCCATGACCGTGTAGTAGAGCGTCGCGTCGTGCAGGTCACCGGTGACCTTGGCGTCGGTGATCGTCACCCCGGCCAGCCGCGGATCCTTGATCTCGTATTCGATCGCCGATGCGACGATGGTCGAGATCCGCTTGGCGAGCCGCTTGGCCCGTCCGGGATCAGCCACGGCCCTGGCCTTCGACCGGGCGGTTCATCAGACGCGTTCCTTCTCGACCATCTCGTAGCTCTCGATGACGTCGCCCTCCTTGATGTCGGAGTACGTCAGCGTCAGACCGCACTCGAAGCCCTCGCGGACTTCGGTGACGTCGTCCTTCTCCCGGCGCAGCGAGGAAACGGTGAGGTTCTCGGCGACGACGACGTTGTCGCGCAGCAACCGGGCCTTGGCGTTGCGCCGGATGATCCCGGACTGAACCAGGCAGCCGGCGATGTTGCCCACCTTCGACGAGCGGAACAGCGCGCGGATCTCGGCCCGGCCCAGTTCCTTCTCCTCGTAGATCGGCTTGAGCATGCCCTTGAGGGCCTTCTCGATGTCGTCGATCGCCTGGTAGATCACCGAGTAATAGCGGATCTCCACACCCTCGCGGTTGGCCAGTTCGGTGGCCTTGCCCTCGGCGCGGACGTTGAATCCGATGATGATCGCATCCGAGGCCGACGCCAGGTTGACGTTGGTCTCGGTGATACCGCCGACACCGCGGTCGATGACCCGAAGTTCCACCTCGTCGTCGACCTGGATGCCCAGCAGGGCCTCCTCGAGCGCCTCCACCGTGCCGGCGTTGTCGCCCTTGAGGATCAGGTTGAGCTGGCTGGTCTCCTTGAGTGCGGACTCCAGGTCCTCCAGGCTGATCCGCTTGCGGGCCTTGGCCGCCATCGCGTTGCGCTTGCGCGCGCTGCGCCGGTCGGCGATCTGACGGGCGATGCGGTCCTCGTCGACGACCAGGAAGTTGTCGCCGGCGCCGGGCACCGAGGTGAACCCGATGACCTGAACCGGCCGCGACGGGAACGCCTCGGTGACGTCCTCGCCGTGCTCGTCGACCATCCGGCGCACCCTGCCGTAGGCGTCGCCGGCCACCACCGAGTCCCCGACGCGCAGCGTGCCGCGCTGGATCAGCACGGTGGCCACCGGGCCGCGGCCGCGGTCCAGGTGCGCCTCGATGGCCACACCCTGGGCCTCCATGTCGGGGTTGGCCCGCAGGTCCAGCGAGGCGTCGGCGGTCAGCAGCACCGCCTCCTCCAGCGCCTTGATGTTGGTGCCGGCCTTCGCCGAGATGTCGACGAACATGGTGTCGCCGCCGAAGTCCTCGGCGACCAGGCCGTACTCGGTGAGCTGAGCCCGGATCTTGGCCGGGTCGGCGCCCTCCTTGTCGATCTTGTTGACCGCCACCACGATCGGCACGTCGGCGGCTTGCGCGTGGTTGATCGCCTCCACCGTCTGGGGCATCACGCCGTCGTCGGCGGCCACCACCAGGATCGCGATGTCGGTGGCCTTCGCGCCGCGGGCACGCATGGCGGTGAACGCCTCGTGACCCGGGGTGTCGATGAAGGTGATGAGCCGCTCGACGCCGTCGTGCTCGACGGAGACCTGGTAGGCGCCGATGTGCTGGGTGATGCCTCCGGCCTCGCCCTCGCGCACGGAAGCCTGGCGGATGGTGTCCAGCAGGCGGGTCTTGCCGTGATCGACGTGACCCATGACGGTGACCACCGGCGGCCGCTGCTCAAGGTCCTCCTCGTCGCCCTCGTCCTCGCCGTAGCTCAGGTCGAAGGACTCCAGCAGTTCGCGGTCCTCGTCCTCCGGCGACACCACCTGGACGACGTAGTTCATCTCGCTGCCCAGCAGTTCGAGGGTGTCGTCGCCCACCGACTGGGTGGCGGTGACCATCTCGCCGAGGTTGAACAGCGCCTGCACCAGGGCGGCGGGGTTGGCGTCGATCTTCTCGGCGAAGTCGCTCAGCGACGCGCCGCGCGCCAGTCGGATGGTCTCGCCGTTGCCGTGCGGGAGGCGCACGCCGCCGACGACCGGGGCCTGCATGTTCTCGTACTCGGCGCGTTTGGCCCGCTTGGACTTGCGCCCGCGCCGCGGGGCACCGCCGGGACGGCCGAAGGCGCCGGCGGCACCGCCGCGCTGGTGCAGGCGCTGTTCAACCTCGGCGAGATGGTCACCGCCACCCAGTCGGTGGGCGACGACACCCTCGAACTGC
>NZ_JBJTJF010000130.1:0-3300 GCF_046095365.1 Mycobacterium sp. | reverse complement strand
GGGCCGCACCCGCGAGTCGGATCGGGCCGGCTGGACGGCTGCCGCCGGCAGCGACACCGGAGTCGACGGGACGACGGCGGTGTCCGCGGCGGCGGCGCTGCGACCCCGCACGCGCGACCGGGCCTCGGCCCCGGGCGTGCCGGCACCGGGGTGGGCCGAGCCGCGCACCACGGGCTTCGGGGTACCTCCGGTGCCGGAGGAATCCCCCCGCGTGGTGTCGGCGGAGGCGACCGGCGTCGCGCAGGCGTTTTCGGCGCCGGTGGCGCCGGCGGCACCGGGGGTGCGGCCGCGCAGGGCGGCTCCGGCGGGGCCGGTGGAGTCCTGTTCGGCGCCGGCGGCGCCGGCGGCGCCGGCGGCGTCGCGGCGGCCGGCGGCGACGGGGGCCGCGGCGGACTGTTCGGAACGGGCGGTGCGGCGGGGGACGCCGGGGGTGCGGCGACGGTCCAGATCGAATACAACTCCCAGCAGGAGAACGTCGGGGTCAGCATCTGGTTGAACGGCAGCACGGTGCCGGTCACCGCGGAGGTCGACACCGGCTCGGCAGGTCTGATCGCCATGCCCGATCAGGTGGACGAAAACAATCTCGGCCCCACAACCGGGGAGCAGGGCAGCGGGGGCTATGCGGACTGGGCGCGTTTCACCTACACCGTCTACGAGATGTCGCTCGACTTCGGCAACGGAATACAGACGGCGGGCACCCCCGTCGGTGTGGTCAATGCGGTCGAGGAGTTGGTCGACGGGACGTGGGTGTCGGTTCCCCGAGCGAAGTGGTCGGAGGACAAGTACGCGGTGATCCTGCCCCAGCCGGTGCTGGGCGTGGGGCCCTACACCGGCTACCCGGTCTCCAGCCCGATCCGATCCTTGCCCGGCGGTCTCGGCGAAGGCTTCCTCATGAACGGGCCGCTGTCTGAGAACGGGAGGGTTCCCGCGGACGGCGCGGTGGGCGAGTTGACGTTCGGGTCCAACCCGTTACCCGCGGTCACCATGGTCGAGGGGTGGTTCTACACGCCGTATCTGTTGATGGAGGTCTCCTACGACTGCGGCAACAAGCCCGCTGCCGAATGCTCGACGGGGATCATCCCGGTGACCTACGGCACCATCGACAGCGGAGGCCTCGGTGGCGGCGTCTCCACCGACCAGCTTCCGAAGACCATCAAGGTCGAGCCGACCAACGATCTGCCCGACGGGACGACCATTTCGGTGTATCAGCCCGACAGGACCCTGATCTACACGACGACCGTCGACTCCAGTAACGGAATGCCGGTCAGCCAGGTATGGCAAGCCGACCTCTACTTCAACACCGGAATCATCCCCTTCTTCCAGGGGCCGATTTACTTCTCCTACACACCCACCTACACCCCCGGGGAACAACCCCCCGCAGGCTCGGGATACGGGGGCACGACGTACTTCGACTTCTAGGCCACGCGGCCGGTCAGGGCGGGCTGGCGAGCCGGCTCGGCGGTTCACCTAGGATGGGGGCACCGAAAACCCCCGCGGGGGATGCTTCCTAGTTCTTCAGGGGAAAACGTGCTGTCTAAGTTGTTGCGCATCGGCGAAGGCCGCATGGTCAAGCGGCTCCGGGGGGTCGCGGACTACGTCAATACGCTCTCCGACGACGTCGAGAAGCTCACCGACGCCGATCTGCGGGCCAAGACCGACGAGTTCCGCCAGCGCATCGCCGACGGCGCCGCGCTCGACGACGTGCTGCCCGAGGCGTTCGCGGTGGCCCGCGAGGCGGCCTGGCGGGTGCTGGGCCAGCGCCACTTCGACGTCCAGGTGATGGGCGGGGCGGCCCTGCACTTCGGCAACGTCGCCGAGATGAAGACCGGTGAGGGCAAGACCCTGACCTGCGTCCTGCCGGCCTACCTCAACGCGCTGAGCGGCAAGGGCGTGCACGTCGTCACCGTCAATGACTACCTGGCCAAGCGCGACAGCGAGTGGATGGGCCGCGTGCACCGCTTCCTGGGCCTGGAGGTCGGGGTGATCCTGTCCGGCCTGAACTCCGACGAGCGCCGCGAGGCCTACGCCGCGGACATCACCTACGGCACCAACAACGAGTTCGGCTTCGACTATCTGCGTGACAACATGGCGCACTCGCTGGAGGAGCTGGTCCAGCGCGAACACAACTTCGCCATCGTCGACGAGGTCGACTCCATCCTCATCGACGAGGCCCGCACCCCGCTGATCATCTCCGGCCCGGCCGACGGCGCCTCGCACTGGTACACCGAGTTCGCCCGGCTCGCGCCGATGATGGAGAAGGACGTCCACTACGAGGTCGACCTGCGCAAGCGCACCGTCGGCGTGCACGAGGTCGGCGTGGAGTTCGTCGAGGACCAGCTCGGCATCGACAACCTCTACGAGGCCGCCAATTCCCCGCTGGTCAGCTACCTCAACAACTGTCTGAAGGCCAAGGAGCTCTTTCACCGCGACAAGGACTACATCGTCCGCGACGGCGAGGTGCTCATCGTCGACGAGTTCACCGGCCGCGTGCTGATCGGCCGCCGCTACAACGAGGGCATGCACCAGGCCATCGAGGCCAAGGAGAAGGTGGAGATCAAGGCCGAGAACCAGACGCTGGCCACCATCACCCTGCAGAACTACTTCCGGCTCTACGGCAAGCTGGCCGGCATGACCGGCACCGCCGAGACCGAGGCCGCCGAGCTGCACGAGATCTACAAACTGGGCGTCGTGCAGATTCCCACCAACCGCGACATGGTCCGCAAGGACCAGTCCGACCTGATCTACAAGACCGAGGAGGCCAAGTTCATCGCGGTCGCCGACGACATCGCCGAGCGCTACGAGAAGGGCCAGCCGGTGCTGATCGGCACCACCAGCGTCGAGCGCTCGGAGTACCTGTCGCGGATGCTGACCAAGCGCAACATCCCGCACAACGTGCTCAATGCCAAGTACCACGAGCAGGAAGCCGCCATCATCGCCGAGGCCGGCCGGCGCGGCGCGATCACGGTGGCCACCAACATGGCCGGCCGCGGCACCGACATCGTGCTCGGCGGCAACGTCGACTTCATCCTCGACCAGGAGCTGCGTGATCGCGGACTGGATCCGGTGGAGACGCCCGACGAGTACGAGGCCGCCTGGCACGAGGAGCTGCCGGTGGTCAAGGCACAGGCCGCCGAGGAGGCCGAGAACGTCTGCGAGGTGGGCGGGCTCTACGTGCTGGGAACCGAGCGCCACGAGTCGCGGCGCATCGACAACCAGCTGCGCGGCCGCTCCGGCCGCCAGGGCGACCCCGGCGAGTCCCGGTTCTACCTGTCGCTGGGCGACGAGCTCATGCGCCGGTTC
>NZ_JBJTJF010000129.1:0-7000 GCF_046095365.1 Mycobacterium sp. | reverse complement strand
TCGCCGGCCCCCCAGCCGCGCCCGTATCCGCTGGAACCGACGCCGCCCTCCCCGGCGCCGCCTCCGCCGGGCCAGCCGGCCCCGCCGGGGGCCACCGGCCAGCCCACCCCGCCGCCGGGTCCGCCGGACCCGCGCAAGGACCTGGCGGCCCGGATCAAGTTCGAGAAGGAACTGCGTCAGAGCACCAACCAGAACCTGCTGCTGCTGTCGGTGCAGTACATAGCCGGCCGCTGCGACCAGGAGGACGTGCTGTCCGGCAACGACGACCCGAACCTGCCGCTGGTGACCTGCTCGCAGGACCACAAGTACGTCTACATCCTGGACAAGTCGATCATCAGCGGCGACCAGATCCAGACCGCCAACTCCGGCTTCGACCAGCAGAGCGCCGCCTACGTGGTGGATCTGGAGTTCAAGGAGGAGGCGGCCAAGACCTGGGCCGACTTCACCGCCGCCAACATCGGCACCCAGACCGCGTTCACGCTGGACTCCCAGGTGGTCAGCGCCCCGCAGATCCGGGAGGCCATTCCGGGCGGACGCACCCAGATCTCCGGCGGTGACCCGCCCTTCACCGTGGACTCCGCCAAGACGCTGGCCAACGTCCTCAAGTACGGATCGCTGCCGCTGTCCTTCGAATCATCGGAGGCCGAGACCGTCTCGGCGACACTGGGATTGACGTCGCTGAAGGCGGGCCTGGTGGCCGGCGCCATCGGCCTGGGCATGGTGCTGCTGTACTCGCTGCTGTACTACCGCGTGCTCGGTGTGCTCACCCTGCTGTCGCTGGTGGCCTCCGGCGCCATGGTCTACGGCATCCTGGTGCTGCTGGGCCGCTACATCAACTACACCCTCGATCTCGCCGGCATCGCCGGCCTGATCATCGGCATCGGCACCACCGCGGACTCCTTCGTGGTGTTCTTCGAGCGCATCAAGGACGAGATCCGCGAAGGCCGTTCGTTCCGCTCGGCGGTGCCGCGCGGCTGGGCCCGGGCCCGCAAGACGATCCTGTCCGGCAACGCGGTCAGCTTCCTGGCCGCCGCGGTCCTGTACTTCCTGGCCGTCGGCCAGGTCAAGGGCTTCGCCTTCACCCTGGGCCTCACCACGATCCTCGACGTCGTCGTGGTGTTCCTGGTGACCTGGCCGCTGGTGTACCTGGCGTCGAAGTCGCCGACGTTGTCCAAGCCGGCCTTCAACGGGCTGGGTGCGGTCCAGCAGATCGCCCGCGAGCGCCGGGCCGCCGGACAGCCCGCCGCAGTGCCGGCGACTCAGACGGGAGCGGCCCGATGACCGACGCCGACGACATCGACCTGGAGGGCACTGCGGTCGCCGCCGAATCCGGCACAGCGCAACTGCCGCGCCACGGTTTCTTCACCCGGCTCTACACCGGCACCGGCGCCTTCGACGTCATAGGCAGGCGCAAGCTGTGGTTCGCCATCACCGCCCTGATCGTGGCCGCCGCCGCCGCCAGCATCGCGCTGCGGGGCTTCACCTTCGGTATCGACTTCGAGGGCGGCACCAAGATGTCCTTCCCGCGCGGCGGCGCCAACGGCGAGGCCAGCGTCAGTCAGGTCGAGCAGACCTTCGCCGACGTGATCGGGCACTCCGCCCAGTCGGTCGTGGTGGTCGGCAACGGTGAGTCCCAGACGGTTCAGATCCGGTCCGAGACGCTCAGCAACGAACAGACGGCCAAGCTGCGCGACGCGCTGTTCGAGAAGTTCGCGCCCAAGGGCACCGACGGCAAGCCCACCAAGCAGGCCATCAGCGACTCGGCGGTGTCGGAGACCTGGGGCGGGCAGATCACCAAGAAGGCGTTGATCGCGCTGGCGGTGTTCCTGGTCCTGGTCACCATCTACATCACCCTGCGCTACGAGAAGTACATGGCGATCGCCGCGCTGTTCTCGCTTGCGCTGGACATGATCACGGTCGCCGGCATCTACTCGCTGGTGGGCTTCGAGGTCACCCCGGCCACGGTGATCGGCCTGTTGACCATCCTCGGTTTCTCCCTGTACGACACCGTCATCGTCTTCGACAAGGTCGAGGAGAACACCAAGGGCTTCGAGCACACCACCCGGCGAACCTTCGCCGAGCAGGCGAACCTCGCGATCAACCAGACCTTCATGCGGTCGATCAACACCAGCCTGATCTCGCTCATGCCGGTGGCCGCGCTGATGATCGTCGCGGTCTGGCTGCTCGGAGTCGGCACGCTCAAGGACCTCGCGCTGGTCCAGCTGGTCGGCATCATCGTCGGCACCTACTCCTCGATCTTCTTCGCCACGCCGCTGCTGGTCACGCTGCGCGAGCGCACCGAGTTGGTGCGCAACCACACCCGCAGGGTGCTCAACCGGCGCAAAGGCGCGACGGCTGGCGCCGATCCGGGCGCGGAGCCGGTGGATGCGGTGGTCGGCGCGGCCTCCGACGCGCCCGAGCCGGTCCGGCCGGTCCGGCCCAGGAAACCCTCTGGCAAGCGGGAACGTTAGGGCGGCAATGGCTTTCACTCGCCGTCTGTCCGCGATGGTAGCGGCAGCCACCCTGGTGACTTCGCTGAGCGCGTGCGCCGAGCCCGCCGTGGAGCAGGTCAACTACGCGGTGGACGGTCTTCTGAGCACCTACAACTCCAACACCGTCGACGGAGCGGCCTCGGCCGGGCCGCAGGCTTTCGCGCGCACCCTGACCGGGTTCAGCTTCCACGGCCCGGGCGGACAGGCGCTGGCCGACAACGACTTCGGGACGGCCACGGTGGTCGGTCGCGAGCCGCTGGTGATCGACTACCAGATCTCAGACGAAGCTCAGTACTCGGACGGTAAGCCGGTCACCTGCGACGACATGGTGCTGGCCTGGGCAGCCCAGTCCGGCCGGTTCGCCGGCTTCAACGCCGCCAGCAAGGCGGGCTATCTCGACATCGCGGGCATCGAGTGCCAGCCCGGCCAGAAGAAGGCGCGGGTCAACTTTCTGCCGACCCGCTCGGTGGCCGACTACAACCAGTTGTTCACCGCCACGTCGCTGATGCCCTCGCACGTGCTCTCCGACCAACTCGGGCTGGATGTCACCGCCACCCTGCAGGGCGGCGACCCCGGCGCGGTCGGCCGGATCGCCGAAGCCTGGAACACCGCCTGGGACCTCAAGCCGGGCCTGGACAGCGAGGCGCTCAAGCGGTTCCCCTCGTCGGGCCCGTACAAGATCGACTCGGTACTCGACGGTGGAGCGGTGGTGCTGGTCGCCAACGACAAGTGGTGGGGCACGAAGCCGGTGACCAAGCAGATCACGGTGTGGCCGCGCGGCGTCGACGTCCAGGACCGGATCAACAACGGCAGCTTTCAGGTGGTCGACGTGGCCACCGGTTCGTCGGGCACATTGACCACGCCGGACGAATACCAGAGAGCCGAGATCCCCTCCAGCGGAATCCAACAGCTGATCTTCGCCGCGCAGGGTCCGGTATCCACGCCCGAGGCGCGTCGGGCGATGTCGTCCTGTGTCCCGCGCGACGTCATCGCCGCCAACGCGGCGATGCCGATCGCCAACACCCGGCTCAACACGGCGATCGAGAACGCCTACACCGTCCTGGAGTCCGGTCCGCTCTCCGATCAGTACAACGTGGCCAACCCGGACGCGGCCAGGATGGCGCTGGGGGGACAGCCGCTGACCGTGCGACTGGGCTATCAGGCGCCCGATCCGCGGCTGGCAGCTGCCGTCGCCGCGATCACCCAGGCCTGCGCGCCGGCCGGGATCACCGTCGTCGACGTCACAGCGCCCGGCACCGGTCCGCAGGCGTTGCGGGACGGCCGCATCGACGCGCTGCTGGCCGGCACCGGCGGGGCGGCGGGCAGTGGATCGACCGGGTCCTCGGCGATGGACGCCTACGCGTTGCACTCCGGGAACGGCAACAACCTGTCCGGCTACGCCAACCCACAGGTCGACGGGATCATCGCCGCGCTGGCGGTCACATCCGATCCCAAGGAAGAAGCCCGGTTGCTCGGAGACGCGGCGCCCATGCTGTGGACCGATGTGCCCACCCTTCCGCTGTACCGCCAGCAGCGCACCGTCATCTTCGCGAAGAAGATGTTCGGCGTGCAGGCCAACCCCACCAAGTGGGGCGCCGGCTGGAACATGGACCGGTGGCGGCTGGAGCCGTGACCCCCGGCGGTGACGGTGCGATCCGCCGCGCCGCACAGGTGGTGGCCGCGCTGACCCGTGAGGTGCCCGATTTTCCCGAGCCGGGAGTGCTCTTCCGGGACCTGACCCCGGTACTCGCCGACGACCGTGGCCTTGCGGCGCTCACCGAAGCGCTCGCGACACTCGTCGGCGGGGCTGACCTGATCGCCGGGATCGACGCGCGCGGGTTTCTGCTCGGCGGCGCGGTGGCCCACCGCCTGGGCGTCGGGGTGCTGGCCATCCGCAAGGGCGGCAAACTCCCACCGCCGGTGCGGGCGCGCAGCTACAGCCTCGAGTACGGCACCGCCACCCTGGAGATCCCCGCCGCGGGCGTCGAACTGGCCGGCCGCCGGGTGGCGATCGTCGACGACGTGCTGGCCACCGGCGGCACGATCGCGGCCGCGTTCGACCTGCTGGAGGCGGCGGGCGCGCAGGTGAGCGGAGCGGCGGTGGTGATGGAACTGGTTGCGCTGGGCGGCAGGGAGCGCCTCGCTCCGCTGCCGGTGCACAGCGTCCGGGTGCTGTAGCGGGATATCCTCACAGGCACGACAGGAGGTGGGCATGGCGGAGGAACAACTCGGCGCCGGGGTGCCTCCGGTCGCGGAACTACCGGAGCCCGATCCCGACCCGGCCCCGCCCAAGCCAGCCAGCGCGTCGCGCCGGGTGCGGGCCCGCCTGGCACGCCGGATGACCGCGGGACGCAGCAATCTCAACCCGGTGCTGGATCCGCTGGTCTCGGTACACCGGGAGATCTACCCGAAGGCCGATCTGGCCATCCTGCAGCGGGCCTACGAGGTCGCCGACGCCAAGCACGCCGATCAGCTGCGCCGGTCCGGGGATCCCTACATCACCCACCCGCTCGCGGTGGCCAGCATCCTGGCAGAGCTCGGAATGGACACCACGACGCTGGTCGCCGCGCTGCTGCACGACACGGTGGAGGACACCGGTTACACCCTGGAGGCGCTCACCGCGGAGTTCGGCGACGAGGTGGGCCATCTCGTCGACGGCGTGACGAAACTGGACAAGGTCGTGCTGGGCAGCGCTGCCGAGGGCGAGACCATTCGCAAGATGATCATCGCCATGGCGCGCGATCCCAGGGTGCTGGTGATCAAGGTCGCCGACCGGCTGCACAACATGCGCACCATGCGGTTCCTGCCACCGGAGAAGCAGTCGCGCAAGGCGACTGAAACCCTGGAAGTCATTGCGCCCCTTGCTCATCGGCTCGGTATGGCAACGGTGAAGTGGGAGCTGGAGGATCTGTCGTTCGCGATCCTGCACCCCAAGCGTTACGAGGAGATCGTCCGGTTGGTGGCGGATCGGGCGCCGTCCCGCGACACCTATCTGGCCAAGGTGCGCTCCGACATCGGTTCGGCCCTGGGCGGGATGAAGATCAACGCCACCGTCGAGGGCAGGCCGAAGCACTATTGGTCGATCTACCAGAAGATGATCGTCAAGGGCCGCGACTTCGACGACATCCACGACCTGGTGGGGGTGCGGATCCTGTGCGAGGAGATCCGGGACTGCTACGCCGCGGTCGGGGTCGTGCACTCACTGTGGCAGCCGATGCCGGGACGGTTCAAGGACTACATCGCCCAGCCGCGTTACGGCGTTTACCAGTCCCTGCACACCACCGTCGTCGGGCCGGAGGGTAAGCCGCTGGAGGTGCAGATCCGCACCCGGGACATGCACCGCACCGCCGAGTACGGCATCGCGGCGCACTGGCGGTACAAGGAGGCAAAGGGCCGCAACGGGGTTCCGCACCCGCACGCCTCGGCCGAGATCGACGACATGGCCTGGATGCGCCAGCTGCTCGACTGGCAGCGGGAGGCGGCCGACCCCGGCGAGTTCCTCGAGTCGCTGCGTTACGACCTGGCCGTGCAGGAGATCTTTGTGTTCACCCCCAGGGGTGACGTCATCACGCTGCCGGCCGGCTCCACCCCGGTGGACTTCGCCTACGCGGTGCACACCGAGGTCGGCCACCGCTGCATAGGCGCCCGGGTCAACGGCCGGCTGGTGGCGCTCGAGCGCAAGCTGGAGAACGGCGAGGTGGTCGAGGTCTTCACCTCCAAGGCGCCCAACGCCGGCCCGTCACGCGACTGGCAGGGCTTCGTGGTGTCCCCGCGGGCCAAGGCCAAGATCCGGCAGTGGTTCGCCAAGGAACGCCGCGAGGAGGCGCTGGAGGCCGGCAAGGAGTCGATCGCCCGGGAGGTCCGTCGCGGCGGACTGCCGCTGCAGCGGCTGGTCAACGGCGAGGCGATGAGCTCGCTGGCGCAGGAACTGCGCTACGCCGACGTCTCGGCGCTCTACACCGCGGTCGGTGAGGGCCATGTGTCGCCCCGCCACGTCGTGCAGCGGTTGCTCGCCCAGCTCGGTGGGGCCGAGGGCGCCGAGGACGAGCTGGCCGAGCGTTCCACCCCGGCGACCATGCCGGTGCGGCAGCGCTCCACCGAGGATGCCGGGGTGGCGGTACCGGGTGCGCCGGGGACGCTGACCAAGCTGGCCAAGTGCTGCACGCCGGTGCCCGGAGACAACATCATGGGGTTCGTCACCCGCGGCGGCGGGGTGAGCGTGCACCGGACCGACTGCACCAACGGGGCCGATCTGCGCCAGCAGTCCGAACGGATCATCGAGGTGCTCTGGGCGCCCTCGCCGACGTCGGTGTTCCTGGTGGCCATCCAGGTGGAGGCGCTCGACCGGCACCGGTTGCTGTCCGACGTCACCCGGGTGCTCGCCGACGAGCGGGTGAACATCCTGTCGGCGTCGGTGACCACCTCCGACGACCGGGTGGCGGTGAGCCGGTTCACCTTCGAGATGGGCGACCCCAAGCATCTGGGCCACGTGCTCAACGCGGTGCGCA
>NZ_JBJTJF010000128.1:0-4727 GCF_046095365.1 Mycobacterium sp. | reverse complement strand
CCGGACTGCCGGAACCGCCCCGGCCGCGGCGATGGTGTCGACCAGCATGGCCAGCACCACCCGTTCGCGGGCGCCGGCCCCGAACAGGGCCGAGAGTCTGCTCTTGGCGGCATCGAGGCGTTTGACCGCGATGATCAGCCCGACGCCCATGGCCGCCATCCTGCCAGCGTCGGGTGCTTTAGTTTGATAGGCGACGGCGAGAGGGTGCGGGGTTCGATGAGCGGCGTGGGTGCGGCGACGGTGATGGGCGCTGGGGCCTGGGGCACCGCGGTCGCCAAGGTGCTGGCCGACGCCGGCGGCGACGTCCGGCTCTGGGCGCGCAGCCCGCAGGTCGCCGACGAGGTCAACATGACGCACACCAACAGCCGGTATCTTCCCCGCGTCGTGCTGCCCGCCGCGGTCAAGGCGACCAGCGACGCGGGTGAGGCCCTGGACGGGGCCGGCACCGTCCTGCTCGGGGTGCCGTCGCAGAGCCTGCGTCGGAACCTGGAGGGGTGGCGTGGCCACATCGCCGAGGGCGCGACCCTGGTGAGCCTGTCCAAGGGGATCGAGTTGGGCACTCTCATGCGGATGAGTCAGGTCATCGTCGCGGTCACCGGTGCCGACCCCGGACAGGTGGCGGTGGTCTCCGGACCCAACCTCGCCGACGAGATCGCCGACGAGCAGCCGGCCGCGACCGTCGTGGCGTGCTCGGACTCAGGTCGCGCGGTCGCCGTGCAGCGCGCGCTGAGCACCGGCTATCTGAGGCCATACACCAACTCCGACGTGGTGGGCACCGAGATCGGTGGCGCGTGCAAGAACGTGATCGCGCTGGCCTGCGGGATGGCCGCAGGGGTCGGGCTGGGCGAAAACACGGCCGCGGCGATCATCACCCGCGGCCTGGCCGAGATCATGCGGTTGGGAATCGCCCTGGGGGCCAAGACGACAACGCTGGCCGGTCTGGCCGGGGTGGGGGACCTGGTGGCCACCTGCACCTCGTCGCACTCGCGCAACCGCAGCTTCGGCCGGCGCCTCGGTAGGGGGGAGACGCCGGCTCAGGCCCAAGCCGCGACCGAGGGACATGTCGCCGAAGGCGTCAGCTCATGTTCGGCGATCCTGGCGCTGGCGTCGAGCTACGGCGTGGAGATGCCGCTGACCGAGGCGGTATCTCGGGTGTGCCACCGGGGACTGTCCGTCGACGAGGCCGTCGTGCTGCTGCTGGGCCGCAGCACCAAACCGGAGTGATGCCATGACTCGGCGCTACGGCGATTCCACCCGCACGGTCAAAGCGGCTGACACACAGGCGATTCCCGGTCAGCCGGTGCCGCCTCTGCCGGTCCCGGTGTCGGCCTTCCACCTGTCCGCCGAAGAGGGCAGCGAAGCGCACGTCTACGGCCGCTATTCCAATCCCGCCTGGGTGCACCTGGAGTCGGCGCTGGCCCGGCTGGAGGAGGCGGGCGCGGCGCTGGTTTTCGGCTCCGGGATGGCTGCGGTGACCGCCGCGCTGCGGGTGCTGTCCCGCCCCGGGTGTGTGGTCGTCGTGCCCGCCGACGGCTACCACCAGGTGCGCCGCTATGCCGCGGAAAGCCTTGCCCCGCAGGGTGTCACGGTACGCGAGGCGGCAGCGGCCGACCTCTGCGAGGCCGCGCGGGATGCGGACGTGGTGCTGGCCGAGACCCCGACGAACCCAGCCCTCGACGTCGTCGATCTGCACCGTCTGGCCGGGGTCTGCCACCGCCGCGGAGCCCGGCTGCTGGTGGACAACACCACCGCGAGTCCGCTGGGGCAGCAGCCGCTGTCGATGGGTGCGGATCTGGTGGTGGCCAGCGCGACCAAAGCGCTTGCCGGGCACAGCGACCTGGTGGCCGGTTACGTCGCCGGCGGCAACCCCGAACTGATGGCTGCCGTCGAACGGGAACGCACGCTCGCCGGTCCGATACTCGGCGCACTGGAAACCTGGATGCTCACGCGCAGCATCGGAAGTTTCGGACTCCGATTCGACCGGCAGTGCCAGAACGCCCAGGCGCTGGCCACCGCTCTGCACGACCACCCGAGAGTGCGTTCGGTGCGCTACCCGGGCCTGCCCGGCGATCCGTCGCACCCGGTCGCCTCGGCCCAGATGCGCCGCTTCGGCGGAGTGTTGGCGGTCGAACTCGACGACGCCGGCCTGGTTCACGACCTGGTGCGGCGAAGCGATCTGCTGCTGGCCGCCACCAGCTTCGGCGGCATTCACACCTCGGTGGACCGCAGGGCGCGCTGGGGCGATGCGGTGCCGGAGGGCTTCGCCCGCATCTCGGCAGGCATCGAGGACACCGACGACCTGGTGGGCGACGTCGTGGCGGCTCTGGATTCGGCGGGGCGGTAGCCTCTTCTGCTTGTGACTGTCCGCCCCGGCTCCCGGATCCGCGTCGCCGTCGTCTACGGCGGCCGCAGTTCCGAGCACGCCATCTCGTGTGTGTCAGCGGGCAGCATCCTGCGCAATCTCGACCCCGACCGGTTCGACGTCGTGCCGGTGGGCATTGCCAGGGACGGGTCGTGGCTGCGGGCCGACGTCGACCCCGACGAACTGGCGATCGCCGACGGGAAACTGCCGGAAGTCCGTGGCGGGACGCACTCGCCGCTCGACGGCGTGGCAGAGATCCTGTCTTCGGTCGACGTGGTGTTCCCGATACTGCACGGCCCCTACGGCGAGGACGGCACCATCCAGGGCCTGCTGGAGCTCGCCGGCCTGCCCTACGTCGGCGCCGGAGTGTTCGCCAGCGCCGCCGGGATGGACAAGGAGTTCGCCAAGAAACTGCTGGCCGCCGACGGATTACCCATCGGGGACTACCTCGTGCTGCGTCCGTCCCTGGCAGAGGCCGACCCGGACGACGTCGCCCGCCTCGGCTTCCCGCTCTTCGTCAAGCCCGCGCGGGGCGGCTCGTCGATCGGTGTCACCCGGGTCACCGACGCCGCCGGGCTGCCCCCGGCCGTCGCCGAGGCCCGCCGGCACGACCCGAAGGTCATCGTCGAAGCCGCCGTGGAGGGCCGGGAACTGGAGTGCGGCGTCCTGGAGTTCCCGGACGGGACGGTGCGGGCGAGTGCGATCGGGGAGATCAGGGTGGCGGGGTCCGGCGGCCGTGGCGACGCCTTCTACGACTTCGAGACCAAGTACCTGGACGACGCCGCCGAACTCGACGTGCCGGCCGCCATCGCTGACGACACCGCGAAACAACTGCGGGACTTGGCGATTCGCACGTTCGTCGCACTCGATTGCCAGGGACTGGCCCGGGTCGACTTCTTCCTCGCCGAGGACGGCCCAGTGATAAACGAGATCAACACGATGCCGGGTTTCACCACCATCTCGATGTACCCGCGGATGTGGGGGGCCAGTGGCGTTGACTACCGGACCCTGGTCGGCACGATGGTCGAGACCGCGCTGGCGCGGGGTACCGGACTGCGCTGATCAGGGTTTGCCCGGCCGGATCGGCATGGCGGGCATGGTTCGCTCGATCACATCGCTCAGCGCCTGGATCGGCGCCGGACCGGAACCGTCGGGCAGCGTCAGCGCCACATAGGCCGGGCGGTCGACGCACAGCCAGGTGACCCGCCCCGAGGCGGCGTCGGCCATCCGGAACCACTGCACCTCGTTGACCAACTGAATCGGCGCCCCGACAACGAACTCGGCGGGGCGGTCCACCCCGCAGCGCATCACCACCGGTTGGCCCCCGGCCGCGTTGTCCCCGCGCCACGCCGCGGCGCCCGCCGGCGTCGGCGCGGCGGTGTCGGCTCGCACGAAGTCACCCAGCCGGTCGGGCAGGGTGTCCACCAGCGACCGGCATTCGGGGCCGTCGGCCTGAGGGGCGGGTATCGCGGCGATCACGACCGGCGCCGCGGGCGAGTGCTGGCGGGTGGCCGCCAGAGTGAGCACCGCGGCGATCGCCGCCACGGCCAGCGTCAGCGCGGCCAGCAGCAGCCCGCGGGGCGGGCCGTCGGGATCGCCCTGCACGTCGTCACCTCGTCGTTCGGCCCTACACTGACGGGCTCAACGTACCGCAGCGGATTCGAGAGGACGGGGCATGCCGGAGTCCGCCGAACCGACCCTCGGTGATCTCGGGGAGTTCGCGGTCATCGGCCGGCTTCTCGCCGGGCGCGGCGCAGCGGCCGGCGTCCCGGTCGGCCCGGGCGACGACGCAGCAGTCGTGGACGCCCCGGACGGGCGGGTCGCCGTCAGCGCCGACATGCTCGTCGAGGGACGCCACTTCCGGCTGGACTGGTCCACCCCCCATCAGGTCGGCCGGAAGGCCATCGCCGCGAACGCCGCCGACATCGAGGCCATGGGCGCGCGGGTCACCGGCTTCGTGGTCTCGTTCGGCGCGCCACGGGACACTCCGGCGGCCGGCGTCACCGCGCTGGCCGACGGTATGTGGGCCGAGGCGGCGCGGGTCGGGGCCGGCATCGTCGGCGGAGATCTCGTCTCCAGTCCGCAGTGGGTGGTCTCGGTCACCGTCCTCGGTGACCTCGAGGGCCGCGATCCGGTGCTGCGCAGCGGCGCGCGGGCCGGATCGGTGATCGCCGTCGCCGGCGAGCTGGGCCGGTCGGCCGCCGGATTGGCGTTGCTGGACAACGGTATTGGCGGTTTCGACGAGTTGCGAATGCGTCATCTGGTGCCGGAGCCCCCCTACGGCCAGGGCCGGGCGGCGGCGGAGGCCGGGGCCCAGGCGATGACCGATGTCTCCGACGGTCTGCTGGCCGACCTCGGGCACCTG
>NZ_JBJTJF010000127.1:0-4436 GCF_046095365.1 Mycobacterium sp. | reverse complement strand
GGCGTCAGTGACCACGAGGCGATCGGCGGGACCGGTGATGGTGATGCCGCCGCGATGGTGGAGCCGATGATGGAACGGGCACAGCAGAACCAGGTTGGCCAGCTCGGTCAGACCGCCGTCCTCCCAGTGCCTGATGTGGTGTGCGTGCAGACCTCGGGTGGCGCCGCAGCCGGGCACCACGCAGGTGCCATGGTCGCGGTGTTCGAGCGCGCGGCGCAACCGGCGGTTGATGGTCCGGGTCTCCCGTCCCGAGCCGATCACATGGCCGGCGCGTTCGAACCACACTTCACAGGTCGCATCGCACAACAGGTAACGACGGTCGTCGTCGGACAGTAGCGGGCCCAGGTGCAGCGAGGCGATCGGTGTCTCGACGTCGACGTGCACGACGACGGTGGTGCGCTGCCCGTGCGGGCGGGCAGCCACGTCGGTGTCCCACCCGGCCTGCACCAGACTCATGAACCCGTCCACGGCGTTCGGAAACGGCGGGGTGGATTCGGAGGACCCGTCTGCGTGGACGCGTCTCCACTCGGCGACCAACCCGTCCTGATGTGACTGCAGCGCCGCGTCGAACACCGCTGCTTCGGTGTGGGGCAGGGTGATGTGCCACGTGGCGGAGTGCTCGTCGGAGGTTTTGGTGATCGACCGGGGGAGGTCCGTGCGTGACTCCGGCTGCGGTGCCGGTTCGGCCTGCGGTCCGGGTTCGGGTCGCGGTTCGAGCTTGATCGCGGTGCGCAGTTGGGAGACGGTGGCACACTGCGCCAACTGCGCGTAGTGCTCATCGGATCCGTCGGCCGCCCGGTCGGCGATGACCCCGATCTGATCCAGCGAGAACCGGCCCTCCCGCATCCCGGCCGCGCAACGTGGGAACTCGGGCAACCGATGGGCGATGGTGGCGATCCTGCCCGCATTCGCCGATGAGATCCCGAGTTTCCATGCCGCCAGCCCCTGTACCGATCGCGCCCCGGTGTTACCCCACAACCGGTCGTGGTCGATTTCGGCGAAGATCTGCACGATACGGCCGTCGATGGCATTGCGTTGACCGGTCAGCTCTGCCAGCTCGTCGAACAGCACCTCCAGCCGCCGCCCGGGATCCGCCCCGGTCTCGGCCAAAGATGTTGCGGTGGAGGACATGACAGCATCATCGCAGAGGGGTACGACACGTCCGAGCCGTCGAAGGCGACCGCTGCAACAGCGTCAGCGCATCGGGGCGTCGGCCACCCTGATCTCGCCGGCCTTCGCCGCCGATTTGAGCGCCTCGAAGTCGGACAGGGTCTTGTCGGCGTAGTCGTAGGACCACTGAACGATCGCCTCGTTGACGGCGTCGCCGGAGCCCACGTAGCCGCGCAGCATCGAGGCGTTGGCGCTCTGCGCGTGACCGCGCGCCAGTGCGTAGGCGCACGCGCCGACATACTGGCCGAAGGTGTCGGGATCCATGCCCTCGGTCTCCACCGAGCCCTTCATGTCCTGGAACTGGCGGACGTAGTAGTCCCTGCCCTCGATGCGCAGGTGTCCGAGGAACACGTCCGACATCGCCTGCAGGATCCGCTGTCCGTCGATCACCCGGATGCCCTGGCCCAGCGCGCGGGTGGCGGCGGCCAGGGTCTCGGGCTGCTGCCGGCCGCCGTACTGCTCGAGCACCGAGCGGTTGGCCTCCTTGACTTGAAGCACCAGCGGCGTTCCGTCCGGGCCGGTCAGGATCAGCAGATAGCTGCGGGTTCCCACGCTGCCGACCCCGACCACCCGCCGGGCGATGTCGGTGAGCTTGAAATGCGACAGCAGCACGGCGATGTCGGCCGGCACGCTGGTCAGGTATTCGCGGAACGCCCCGATGAGGCGGGACTCGTCGGTGACCTCGACGTGCTCGAGCAGCGGGGGGTCCTCCCGAAGCCGCAGATCACCGTTCGGACCGGTCTCCATGATGCGTTCGAAGACCCTGGCCGAGGTGCGGCCGCGGGCCTTGCGGGCGGCCCCGGTGAGAACCTGCCCGAGGCTGCCGGCGACCTCGTTGACGTAGCGCTGCGGTTCCAGGCGGAGGTAGTAGCGGTTCAGCACGTTCATGTCGAGCAGGGCATGCAGTCCGTCCCGGTAGGTGCGCACCACTTCAGCGGCCATCCGCCGGATCGTCTTCTTGGGGTAGCCGGCGTGGCGGCCGCCGACGATCGCGCTGGTGGTGAGCCGCTTGATATCCCACTCCGCCGGTGCGACGGCCGCCTCGTCGAAGTCGTTGAGGTCGAAGACCAGAGTGCGCTGCGGCGCGGCGTAGATCCCGAAGTTGGACAGGTGGGCATCCCCGCCGCACATCACCTCGATACCGCTGGACGGCCCGCCGGCGAGGTCGGCGGCCATCAGGGCGGCGGCTCCGCGGTAGAACGAGAACGGGTCGGTCAGCATCCTGGCGAAGCGCAGTGGGACCAGATCCGGCAGGCGATTGACGTTCTGCTCGACCAGGATCTCCACCGGGTTGCGGGTGGAGGGCACCAACTGGGCCAGGTTTCGCCTCGGGGTTATCTTGCGCAGCGCCCGGCCGCGTGCCGTGTCATCGTCGACGTTCTCGAACGCGATGACCCGCTCGCGCAGCGGGCGTTCAACGTTGTCCGTCGGAGCGTTCATCGGCTGAGCGTAGACACCAAAAGGCAGTCAGCGCCGGAGAATTGGGCGCAGGGCATCGAGCACGGAAGCATCTTCGATGGTCGACGGCACCGGTTCGTCGAGGCCGCCGGCGATACCACGCATTGTCTTGCGCAGAATCTTGCCCGATCGGGTCTTGGGCAGCGCCGCCACCACGTCGACGGCGTTGAAGCAGGCGACCGCGCCGATGGTATGGCGCACCGCGGCGATCAGTTCGGCGGCCAGTCCGGCGTCCGAGGCTCCGGACTTGAGTACGACGAATCCGCGGGGGACCTGCCCTTTGATCTCGTCGGCGACGCCGATCACCGCGCACTCGGCCACCGCCGGGTGTGCGGCGAGGACGGCCTCGATCTGCCCGGTCGACAGCCGGTGCCCGGCCACGTTGATCACGTCGTCGATCCGTCCCATCACGAACAGGTAGCCGTCCTCGTCGAGGTGGCCGCCGTCACCGGTCAGGTAGTAGCCGGGATGCTCACACAGATACGACGCCTCGAACCGGGCGTCGTCGCCCCACAGCGTCGGCAGCGTGCCCGGCGGCAGCGGCAGTCGGATGCAGATCGCGCCTTCCTCGCCGGCGCCGCAGCCCGATCCGTCCGGGTGCAGGATCCGTACGTCGTAGCCGGGCATCGGGACCGTCGGCGAACCGGCCTTGATCGGAAGCTGCTGGCAGCCGACGGGATTGGCGGCGATGGCCCAGCCGGTCTCGGTCTGCCACCAGTGGTCGACCACCGGAACGCCGAGCACCTCGGTCGCCCACGCGTAGGTGTCGGGGTCCAGTCGTTCACCGGCCTGGAACAGGTAGCGCAGGGCGGACAGGTCGTAACGGCCGATGTGAGAGCCCTCCGGGTCCTCCTTTCGGATGGCCCGCAGTGCCGTCGGCGCCGAGAACAGCACCTTGACGCGGTGCTCGGCGGCCACCCGCCAGAACGCGCCCGCATCCGGGGTGCCGATCGGCTTGCCCTCGTAGAGCACGGTCGTCGCGCCGGCCAGCAGCGGGCCGTAGACGATGTAGGAGTGGCCCACCACCCAGCCCACGTCGGAGGCCGCCCAGAAAACCTCCCCGGGTCCGACCCCGTAGATGTTGCGCATGGTCCAGTTCAGGGCGACCGCATGCCCGCCGTTGTCGCGGACGATGCCCTTGGGCTTGCCGGTGGTGCCCGAGGTGTAGAGCACGTACAGCGGATCGGTGGCGGCCACCGGAACCGGGTCGGCCGGCTCGGCGGCGGCCATCAGGTCGGCCCAGTCGTGGTCGCGCCCGACGGTCAGATCGCAACGGTGCCGGTCGCGCTGGACGATCACGCAGGCCCGCGGCCGGTGGTGAGCCAGTTGCAGGGCGTGGTCGAGCATGGGCTTGTACTCGACCACCCGGCTCGGCTCGATTCCGCAGGAGGCCGACACCACCACCGCCGGCCGCGCATCGTCGATCCGTGTCGCCAGCTCATGGCTGGCGAAGCCGCCGAAGACCACCGAGTGCACCGCCCCCAGCCGCGCGCAGGCCAGCATCGCCACGACGGCCTCGGGGATCATCGGCATGTACAGCAGCACGCGGTCGCCCTTGCCGACACCGAGGCCGCGCAGCACACCGGCGAATCGCGCTGTGTGGCCGAGTAATTCGCGGTAGGTGTAGGTCCGCTTGGAATCGGTGACCGGGGAGTCGTAGATCAGTGCCGGCTGGTCGCCGCGCCGCGCGATGTGGCGGTCCAGCGCGTTGGCACAGGTGTTCAGTTCGGCGTCGGGGAACCACCGGTAGAACGGCGGGTTGTCGTCGTCGAGGATCCGCTGCGGCGGCCGGGTCCAGGACACCGCCC
>NZ_JBJTJF010000126.1:0-3846 GCF_046095365.1 Mycobacterium sp. | reverse complement strand
CCGACAGCGAGGCCGTCGAGGAGGAGCGCCGGCTGCTCTACGTCGGAATCACCAGGGCCAGAACGCATCTCGAGCTCAGCTGGGCGGCCGCCCGCGCGCCCGGCGGCCGGCAGACCCGCAAGCCGTCGCGGTTCCTGGGCGGCATCGCCCCGCAGACCCGCGGCGCGGCGGCGGCGTCGTCGGGCAAGTCGCGCCGACAGCGCGGCGCCACCCCGGTCTGCCGGGTGTGCAACGCGGTGCTGACCACCGCCCCGGCGGTCATGCTGCGCCGCTGCGAGACCTGCTCGGTGGACATCGACGAGGAACTGCTGGCCCAGCTCAAGGAGTGGCGGCTGAAAACCTCCCGGGAACTCAGCGTGCCGGCCTACGTGGTGTTCACCGACAACACCCTGATCGCCATCGCCGAGTCGCTGCCCGCCGACGACGCCGCGCTGACCGCGATCCCCGGCATCGGCGCCCGCAAGCTCGAACAGTTCGGCGCCGACGTGCTGGAACTGGTCAAGGCGAGGCGCTAGCGTGGCGCCGATGACCTGGTCGGCACGCGAGCGCGAACTGCTGGCCGTCACGCTGCGACTGCTGCGCGAGCACGGCTATGACGGGCTGACCGTCGACGACGTCGCCGCCGAGGCCCGGGCCAGCAAGGCCACCGTGTACCGAAGCTGGCCCACCAAGGCCGAACTCGTGCTCGCCGCCTTCATCGAGGGCATCCAGGCCGACGACGACCCGCCCGACACCGGCACGCTGCGCGGTGACCTGGTCGCCCTCGGCGACATGATCTGCGGCCACGCCCGCGAGCACGCCGCGGCCATGCGTGCGGTGCTCGGCGAACTCAACCGCATCCCCGCCCTGCACACCGCGCTGCAGAGCTTCCTGGCCGGCCGCAGGGCGCTGAGCACCGAGATCCTGGCGCGCGCGGTGCGCCGCGGCGAGATCGACGCCGACGCCATCAACACCGAACTGTGGGACGTGCTGGCCGGATACCTGGTGTACCGGGCGGTCATCCAGGACCGCCCGGCCACCCGCAAGACGGTCCGCTCACTGGTCGACGAGCTGCTGCTGCCCGGCTTGCGGGGGGGACGCTGCGCGGCCGAGTACTGACCAGTACTGTGCACACTGTGATCGGCAGGCTGGCCAGAAAGCACTGGATCGTGCTCGTGACCGCCGCCGTCGTCGCCCTGGCCGGCTTCGCGGTCTACCGGGTGCAGGGCATCTTCGGCTCGCACGGCACCGGTCCCGCCCCCGGGGCGATGAACGACCAGATCGTCCCGTTCAACCCCAAGCGGGTGCTGCTGGAGGTGTTCGGCGTGCCCGGCGCCACCGCGACCATCACCTACCTCGACGTCAACGCCACCCCGCAGCGCGTCGACGCCACGCTGCCGTGGACCTATCAGGACTCGACCACCACCCCGGCGGTGCTCACCAACATCCAGGCCCAGGGTGACGGCGACACCCTGGGCTGCCGCATCACCATCGACGGCGTGGTCAAGGTGGAGAACTCCTCGCAGGGCGCCGACGCCTACGTCTACTGCCTGGACAAGTCCGGATGAGCCGGGCCCGATGAGTAAGCGCACGGCGGGAAAGCCGTTCTTCCCGAACCTGATTCGCAAACTGTGCATCCCGATCGCCATCTTCTGGCTGGCGCTGGCCGCCTCCACCAACGCCCTGGTTCCTCCGCTGGAGGAGGTCGGCCGGATCCACAACGTCGCGCAGGCCTCCAAGGACGCGCCGTCGACGATCGCGGCCAAGCGGGTGGGACAGGTGTTCGGCGAGTACGACACCGACGCCCTGGTCACCATCGTGCTGGAGGGCGAGCAGCCCCTCGGCGACGAGGCGCACCGCTTCGGCGACGCCCTGGTCGAGCGGATGCGCGCCGACACCGAGCACGTCCAGCACGTCCAGTACTTCTGGGGCGATCCGCTGACCGCCGCCGGCGCCCAGAGCAACGACGGCAAGGCCGCCCAGATCCAGGTCTACCTGGCCGGCGACGCCGGCGGCAGCCAGGCCAACGAGTCCGTCGCCGCGGTCCGCGGCATCGTCGCCGACACCCCGGCCCCGGCCGGGGTCAAGGCCTACGTCTCCGGCCCGGCCGCGCTGGTCGCCGACGAGTTCGCGGTCGGGGAGAAGAGCCACGTGAAGGTCACCGCGCTGACCTTCGGGGTGATCGCGGTGATGCTGCTGATCGTCTACCGCTCGATCGTGACCGCGCTGCTGACCCTGGTCGCGGTCGCCATCCAGGTGGCCGCCGCCCGCGGCCTGGTCGCCTTCCTGGGTCACGTCGGCCTGATCCCGCTGTCGACGTACGCCACCAACCTGCTGACGCTGCTCGCGGTGGCCGCCGGCACCGACTACGCGATCTTCCTGCTGGGCCGCTACCAGGAGGCCCGCCAGGCCGGCGAGGACCGGATGGCGGCCTACTTCACCATGTACCGCAGCACCGCGCACGTCATCATCGGCTCGGGCCTGACGGTGGCCGCCGCGATCTTCTGCCTGCGCTTCACCCGCACGCCGTACTTCCAGAGCCTGGGCATCCCGGCCGGCATCGGCGTGCTGGTCACCCTGGTGGCCTCGCTGACCCTCACACCCGCCGTCATCACCATGGGCAGCAGCATCGGACTGTTCGACCCCAAGCGCGCCATGCGCACCCGCGGGTGGCGGCGGATCGGCACCGCGATCGTCCGCTGGCCCGGGCCGATCCTGGTGGCCTCGATCGCGGTGGCCCTGATCGGCCTGCTCGCGCTGCCCGGCTACAAGACCTCCTACGACGCCCGGCCCTACCAGCCGGACTGGGCGCCGGCCAAGGTCGGCTACGCCGCCGCCGAACGGCACTTCTCCACCGCCCGGCTCAACCCCGAGGTGCTGATGGTCGAGGCCGACCAGGACCTGCGCACCCCGGCGAACATGAAGGTGCTCGAGAACGTCGCCAAGGCGGTGTTCCGCACCCCCGGGGTGGCGATGGTGCAGTCCATCACCCGGCCGCTGGGCACCCCGCTGGACCACACGTCGCTCGGATTCCAGATGAGCGCGCAGTCCACCGCGCAGATCCAGAACCTGCCCTTCCAGCAGGCGCGCGCCGATGACCTGCTCACCCAGGTCAACGAGATCTCCAAGTCGATCACCCTGCTGCAGCAGCAGTACGTACTGCAGCAGCAGGCCGCCGCGGCCACCGACGAACAGGTGAGCGCCTTCCGGGAAACCTCGGAGACGGTCAAGGAGCTGCGCGACAAGGTCGCCAACTTCGACGACTTCTTCCGGCCGATACGCAACTACTTCTATTGGGAGCCGCACTGTTTCGACATCCCGCTGTGTGCGGCGTTCCGCTCGCTGTTCGACGCCCTCGACGGGGTCGATTACCTGAGCGGACAGTTTGAAGAGGTCACCGCCAGCCTGGAGAAGCTCAACGCGCTGCAACCCCAGCTGCTCGCGCTGATCCCCGAGCAGATCGACATCCAGGAACGCAACAAGGCGCTCGCCGAGACCAACCGGGCCACCCAGTCCGGACTCGCGGAGCAGGCCGCCGAGGCACTCAAGAACGCCGACGCGATGGGGCAGGCGTTCGACGAGGCCAAGGACGACAGCTCCTTCTACGTGCCCCCGGAGGTGTTCGACAACTCCGAGTTCAAGCGCGGGCTCAAACTGTTCCTGTCCCCGGACGGCAAGGCCGCGCGGATGATCATCACCCACGACGGCGACCCGGCCACCCCGAAGGGCATCTCGCACATCGACCCGATCCGCCAGTCCGCGCAGGAGGCGCTCAAGGGCACCCCGCTGGCCGGGTCGCCGTCGTGGGTGATGATCATCCGGGCGGCGCGGCCGTCCGGGGAGAGGAACAGCGTCAGGCCGCGCTTG
>NZ_JBJTJF010000125.1:0-27252 GCF_046095365.1 Mycobacterium sp. | reverse complement strand
GCCTCGCCTGAGTCGCGGTAGTGGTTGCGCGACAGGTTCGGTGACGTCCGGATGCTCTGCTACGACACCGGACTGATGAACCCACCGGCCAAGCTGGTGTGGCGGCTGTGCAGGATCGAGGGCCCGCGGGGCCGGGTCCGCGCCCGGCCGACGCGGTGCCCGGCTGGGACGAGATCTCCCACACCTGACCTAACGCCCCCGGGCCGGCGCCCACTTTCGCCCGGCCGCCGGCGCCCGCCGCGCCACCGCGAGCATCTCGGCCACCGAGGTGAACTTCACCCGCGGCCGGCCGGTCTCGGCGCCGCGGGCCACCTCGGCGCCGTCTATCGCCCGCCACCCGGCCGCATCGACCACCTCCGGGGCCCGCTCGCGCACCAGCCGGGCCAGCACCGCCGTCCGCGCGACGGGGTGGTCGAGCAGGCCGGCGTTGAAGTCCTCGACGAGTGCGGCGACGGTCTGCATCGCGCAGGACTTGTTGGTCCCGATGAATCCGGTCGGTCCGCGTTTGATCCAGCCCGCGACGTAGGCGCCGGCGACGGGCCGGCCGGTCGCCGGCTCCACGACCCGCCCGCCGCGGTTGGGCACCACCGCAGCGGTCTCGTCGAACGGCAGACCCGCCACCGGCGCACCGCGGTTGCCGATGGAGGACAGCACCAGGCCGGCCCGCACCGTCACGGTGCCCGCGGCGGTGCCGGGGCCGTCACGGCCGAACTCCACCGCCTCGGCCCGCTCGCCGCCGAGGATTCGCCGCGGAGTCAGCCGGTAGGCCAACCGGATTCGCCGGTCTCCGGCCGGTCCGGCGGAGTCGGGCAGCCCCGCCAGGATCTCGAGCTTGGCCCGGGTGCCCGGATCGGTGGCGGTCAGCAGATCGGCGCGCACCAGGTCGTGGTCGGCGGCGTCGAGCACCACCTCAGCCGTCGTTGTCAGTCCGATGAGCTCCGGCAGCGTGAACGCGGAGTCGGCCGGACCGCGTCGGGCGGCGACCACCACTTCCCGCACCGCGGAGTCCCGCAACACCTTCAGGGCCGCATCCGAGATGTCGGTCGCGGCAAGGTCGGCCGGCTCACGGGTGAGTAGCCGGGCGACGTCGAGTGCGACGTTGCCGTTGCCGATGACCACGGCCCGCTCGTGGCCGAGGCCGACGGCCCGGTCGGCGAATCCGGGGTGGCCGTTGATCCAGGCGACGGTCTCGGTGGCGGTGCCGGTGCCCGGCATCCCCATACCCTCGACGTCCAGGCGGCGATCGCCCGGCGCGCCGACGGCATAGACGACCGCGTGGTGGTGGGTCAGCAGGTCGGCGTGCGAAAGGTGCTTGCCCACTTCGACATTGAGGTAGTAGGTGAAGCGGCGGGAACCGGCGATCCGGTCGAACAACCCGGTGATCGACTTGGTGCGCTGGTGGTCCGGGGCCACCCCGGCGCGGACCAGCCCGTGCGGCGTCGGCAGCTTGTCGAACACGTTGACCCGAACCCCGCCCTGGGTGAGCAGTTCGTCGGCGGCGTACAGCCCGGCCGGCCCGGAGCCGCCGACGGCCACCGTCAGGCCGCGGCCGCGCACCCGGGGGGCCGGCAGCACCGGCGCCAGCTTGGAGGTGGGCGGCGGTTTGACCCCGGCCGGACGCGGCGGGTAGTGGCCGGCGTTGACGGCCGCGAAGGGCAGCTCGGCCGCGGTGAGCCGGCTGTCGGGCCGTATCGCGCCGACCGGGCAGGCGCTCACGCACGCCCCGCAGTCCACACAGGCGACCGGGTCGATGTAGAGCATCTCGGTCACGGCGAACTCCGGCTCGTCCGGGGTGGGGTGTATGCAGTTCACCGGGCAGGCGTACACGCAGGAACCGTCGCCGCAGCAGGGCTGGGTGATGACGTGGGGCATGTGCCCGGCGTCAGGCCGCGCCGGTCAGATGCCGGCGCTGCGGCTCGCTGCGGAACCGGCTCGGCGGGCCGTCGATCTTGCACAGCCGCCACACCAGCTTGGCCGGTGGGTTCATCAGTCCGGTGTCGTAGCAGAGCATCCGGACGTCACCGAACATGTCGCGCAACCACTTCCGCGACTCAGGTGAGGCGAAGAACAGCTCCTTGCGGATCTGCATCGGGATGCCGTACTCGCGGAAGAAGCTGCGCGGCGGCACCACGATGGCCTGGCACAGGATGCGCATGATCAGCGGCACGTTGAGCGACAGCAGCAGCCGCTGGCGGCGATTGAGCCGCGGCAGGCGCTTGCGCAGGTACTCGTGGGCGAAGGAGATGTGCCGGGCTTCCTCGGCCACGTGGATGGCCATCACCTTCTCCATGATCGGGTGCAGGTCCCTGCCCTCGCGCAGCACGTCCTTCTGGGTGTGGTCGATCGGCTCCTCGCCGGCGAGCACACCGAAGAAGAACGGGATCGGCAGCGGCCCGGGCACCAGCGGGATGAGCGGGGAGACCCAGCGCAGCAGCCGCGGCATGCCGGGCACATCGACGCCGATGCGGTTGACCATCTCCTGGAACATCAGGGTGTGGTTGCCCTCCTCGATCGCCTCGTGCACGCAGTACCGGTACTCCGGCGAGCCGTTGGGCACCCAGAACGCGTAGTTCATCAGCCCGCGGATCAGGATCGACTCGAACTGCAGGCCGACCTTGGCGATGTTGGCCTGGCGCCACTGACCGATGGCGATCTGCGCGGCCACCGGCTGCTCGCGATACCACCGGTGCCGGCCCAGCGGGTCGGTGTCGGGCAGGATCCAGCGCTCGTCGTCGGCGGTGACCGCGAGCTCCGGGGAGTCCCAGTCGATGTCGGTGTAGGGGTTGAAGTTCCGCCGCACCGAACCCTGCGACAGCGTGTTCAGCAGGTCGACGTAGGCGGTGTCGTCACCCACCTCCATGTTGCGGCGCCAGCGTCTGACCATCGTGGTTCTCGCCATGACAAGCCTCCCGCGTGGTTTACATAGGGATGGGTTTTGTACAGCCGATGGCGAAACGGTACCGCAGGTATCGCATAACTGTCCATAGCTTGAGGCGGGCCGTGATCACCTCGATTTCAGGTCATGACCACCCGCTCCCTAGGCTGAGGGCATGGCCGATTCCGCCCAGCTCACGATTCCCGCCGACCTCAAGCCCGCCGACGGACGCTTCGGTTGCGGCCCGTCGAAGGTGCGCCCCGAGCAGTTGCAGGCGCTGACCACCACCGCCGCCGGGCTGTTCGGCACCTCCCACCGTCAGGCCCCGGTCAAGAACCTGGTCGGCCGGGTGCGCGAGGGGGTGCGCGAACTGTTCTCCGCCCCCGACGGCTACGAGGTCATCCTCGGCAACGGCGGGGCGACCGCGTTCTGGGACGCCGCCGCGTTCGGCCTGATCGACAAGCGCTCGCTGCACCTGGCCTTCGGGGAGTTCAGCGCCAAGTTCGCCTCGGCGGTGGCCGCCAACCCGTTCGTCGGGGACCCGATCGTCGTCAAGGCCGACCCCGGCAGCGCGCCCGCGCCGCAGTCCGATCCGTCGGTGGACACCGTCGCCTGGGCGCACAACGAGACCTCCACCGGGGTCGCGGTCGGCGTGCAGCGCCCCGGCGGTGACGCCCTGGTCCTCATCGACGCCACCTCGGCGGCCGGCGGCCTGCCCGTCGACGTCGCCGACTGCGACGCCTACTACTTCGCGCCGCAGAAGAACTTCGCCAGCGACGGCGGTCTGTGGCTGGCCGTGCTCTCGCCGGCCGCTCTGGCGCGCATCGAGTCCGTCGCGGCCTCGGGCCGCTGGGTGCCCGACTTCCTGTCGCTGCCGATCGCGGTCGACAACAGCCTGAAGAACCAGACCTACAACACCCCGGCCATCGCGACCCTGGTGCTGATGGCCGAGCAGGTCGACTGGATGCTGGCCAACGGCGGGCTGGACTGGGCCGTCAAGCGCACGGCCGACTCCTCCTCCAGGCTGTACTCCTGGGCCGAGGCCGTCCCGTTCGCCACCCCGTTCGTCGCCGACCCGGCGCTGCGCTCACAGGTGGTCGGCACCATCGACTTCACCGACGAGGTCGACGCCGCGGCCGTCGCCAAGGTGCTGCGCGCCAACGGCATCGTCGACACCGAGCCCTACCGCAAGCTGGGCCGCAACCAGTTGCGGGTGGCGATGTTCCCGGCGATCGACCCCGACGACATCACCGCGCTGACCCGCTGTGTGGACTGGGTCGTCGAACACCTCTAGCCTCATCTGTCACACCGGCGTGTCCTTTCCGTTATGTCAACGGGGACCGGGTTAGGGTCCGGTTTCGAAGGAGGCCGACATGCGGGAACTCACTCTCATCGGGCTCGACGTCGACGGCAGGCACATCATCTGCGAGGGTGGCAACCCGGCCGACAAGTTCCTGGTCCGGCTCGACGACCGGCTGCGCGCGGCCGCCCGCGGCGACGGTGTGCGTGCCGGCCAGGTCCCCAGAGACAGCGAGGTCAAAGTCGTGCTGCGTCCCAAGGACATTCAGGCCCGCATCCGGGCCGGCGCTTCGGTCCAGGAGGTCGCCGCAAGCGCCGGCGTGGACGTCTCCAAGGTCGAGCGGTTCGCCCACCCGGTGCTGCTCGAGCGGCAGCGCGCCGCCGAACTGGCCACCGCCGCGCACCCCGTGCTCGCCGAGGGCCCGACGGTGGAGACGCTGCTGGAGACCGTCACCGCAGCCCTCGCCGACCGCGGGCTGAGCGCCAAGGACACCAGCTGGGATGCCTGGCGCGCCGACGACGGCCGCTGGACGGTGCGGATGGGCTGGCACGCCGGCCTCTCGGAGAACTTCGCCCACTTCCGGTTCGCCCCGGGCGCGCACGGCGGCACCGTCACGGCCATCGACGAGGCCGCCAGCGAGCTGATCGACCCGGAGTTCGAGCGTCCGCTGCGGCCGGTGGCCACGGTCGCCCAGCTGGAGTTCGAGGTGCCCGCGCCGGTGGAGGCTCCCGCCGTCGTCGTCGGCGAACCCGCGGCCGTCAACGCCTCCCCGGTCGTCGCGACCCCCGCCGAGCCGTCCGAGCCCAAGGCGCAGACGGCCAAGCGGGCCGGCCGCAGGCCGGCCATCCCGGCCTGGGAGGACGTGCTGCTCGGAGTGCGCTCCAGCGGCGAGCGCTGAGCTACCGGAACATCAGCGCAAGCATCGCGATCCAGCCGACGGCCACCCCGACCGCGGCGCCCAGCACGAACCACCGGCGGACCGGCCGAGCCCGCCACTCCCACAGCGTCGGCGCCAGACCGCCGACGGCCACCAGGTTCAGCGCGATCGAGATCAGCGGGTGCACCCGCGTCATACCGAGGCCGAGCACGACGATCGCCGCCCCGACGACCGCGGCCACAAAGGCCGAGACGGTCAGCCCGGTCCCCCACGGCGTTGGTTCGCCCACCGGCTGTTCGGACATGCCGTCAGGTTATCGGCCGGCCGGCCGGGCGGCCCCGTCGGCGCCCCGGGCCCGCTCATAGAACGCCAGCGCCGCCGCGGTGGCGACGTTGAGCGAGTCGGTACCCCGCTCCATCGGGATGCGCACCCGGGCGTCAGCGCTGCGCATCGCCGTCTCGGTCAGTCCGGGACCCTCCGCGCCGACCAGTATCGCGAGCTTGCGCCCGGCCAGGCTCCCGACCACCTCGGCCAGCACCCGCGCCCCGGCTTCCGGCGTCATGGCCAGCAATCGAAAACCGTTGTCGCGCAACACTTCCAGATCGAAAGGCCAGCGCTGAGCACGGGCGAACGGGACCAGCAGGGCATGCCCCATGGACACCCGCACCGCCCGTCGGTACAGCGGGTCGGCACAGCCTGCGCCGAAGACCACCGCGTCCACACCCAGGCCGGCGGCGTTGCGGAAGATCGACCCGAGGTTCTCGTGGTCGTTGACGCCCTCGAGCACCGCGACGGTGCGTACGCCGGTGAGGACGTCCGTCAGGCTCAGTTCGGCCGGCCGGCGCGCTGCGGCCAGCACGCCGCGGTTGAGGTGGAAGCCGACCACCTCGGCCATCACCTCCGCCGATGCACGCAGGTAGGGGATCCCGGTGCCGGCCAGGTCGGCGGCGAGTTCGCTCAGCCGCCGGTCGGTGCCCAGGCAGGCGTGCGGGGTGAACCGGGACGCCAGCATGCGCTGCACCACCAGCACGCCCTCGGCGATCACCAGGCCCTTGCCGGTAGGCAGGTCGGGGCGGCGGTCGACACTGTTGAGGTCGCGGAAGTCGTCCACCCGGCTGTCGGCGGGGTCGGTGATGTCGATGACCCGAACGCCGGCCTGCATGGGCGATAACGTACGCGTCCGCCGGTCGGATACGGTGATCGCGATGTCCACCAACGGCGCGAGGCCCTCCTCGGGCGCACTGCCCGAGCAGGTCGAGTTACCGGCCGCACTGCTCGACCCGCGGCCGGTGATCGCCACCGGCGCCCTGCTCTGGGCGCTGGCCGCGGTCGCGGCCTTCACCGTCCCAGCCCTGCAGGGCTGGCGGCCGGTGACCGTTGCGGGCCTGGGCGTCGGCGTTTTCGGGCTGTCACTGTTCCTCTGGCAGCGCTCCGCTGCCCGCCGGGGTGCGCGCGGCGCGCAGACCGGGCTTGAACCACAACGAGATTCGTAAGGAGAACACCATGGCCGCACCGCTTCTCAAGGCCGAGGTCGAGATCAACGCACCGGTGTCCAAGGTATGGGCGCTGGTGTCCGACGTCAGCCGGATGCCGCAGTGGAGCCCGCAGTGCCGGGTGATGCGGGCCCTCGGCCCGATCCGTCCCGGCACCAGGACGGTCAACCTCAACCGGCGCGGACTGCTGTTCTGGCCGACCACGTCGGTCATCACCGAGGTGGTTCCGGAGCGCACCTTCGCCTTCCGGATCCCGGTCAACACCACCGTGTGGCGCTACGAACTCGAACCCACCGCGACCGGCACCCGGCTCACCGAGACCCGGCACGCCGAGAACGGGATTTCGGCGTTGTCCACCGCGGTGACCAAGGCCGCACTCGGCGGAGTGGATGACTTCGAGAGGGAACTGCTCGACGGGATGAACCAGTCGCTGGCACGCATCAAGGCCGCCGCCGAGCGCGGTTAGCTCTCCGGATCCCCGGCCCCGGACTCCGGTTCGGCCGGCACCTCCCCGACCGCCACTTCGGCGACGGCCACGTCGACGATCTCGAGCACCCCGTCGTCGTACGGGTCGTACATCGGCGACCCCGAACCCGGCTGGGCCGGGGTGTCCGAGTGCGCGCCGCAGCCATAGCGGAAATCGACCACCCGGCCGTCGGCGGCCAGTTCGTTGCAGCAGACCCCGAACATCGCGCCGAGAGCACCGGCCAGCGGCACCATGAACCCGCAGTCCCGGCACACCCGCTTGGTCGCACGGGCCATCGCCGAATCCGGGCCGTAGTCCCCGTCGTGCCAGCGCTGGGCCGCGTCGTCGCGCCCGAAGGGACCGAGCACCCGGCGCCGGCCGAACCCGACCTCTACGGCGGTGTCGTCCACCAGCGGGTCGCCGGTGGCCAGGAATCCGGGCACCAGCCTCGGGTCGTCGGGCAGCGGCGCGAGAAGGTCACCGGGTCCCAGATCGCCGGGTCTGACCCGCTGCTCCCAGGGCAGCCACGACGGGGCCAGCAGCGCAGTCGGGCCGGGGACCAGCACCACCTCACTGACGGTGGCGTGATCGGCCCCCGGGCAGGCGGCCACGACAACCGCCCACTGCCAGCCGTGGTAGCCCGGCAACGTGGTCAGGAAGCGGTGGGTGGCGGCCGCCTCGTCCTCGATGGTCACTCCGAGGTAGTCGCCGGCCGTCTCACCGCTGTTCTCGATGATCGCCTGGCGGGCCTGCTCGGCGGCGCCCTCCAGAACAGCGGCCACCGCCGCCGTCGGCGGGACCGGGGCGGGGGCTTCGGCGGTGTCGATCACGTCGTCCATCACCGCCAATCTTGCCTCACCGCATCCGCGCGCACCTACCCCGGTCGGGTGCCCGCGGCCACCGCCGCCATGGTGGACAATCAGAACTGTGTCAGGGCGGCGAGGCGGGTATCCGGGCGCGGGCCTCCACCGGCCTTCGCGCCGCTCGGGTGAACACCCCGGCATGGCCAACTACCCCAGCGATCAACCGGGACCGGCGCGCAGCGCCAACCGCCATCTGCCGCCCCTGGCCGACCGGCGCACCCGCGCCCACCCCGACTTCGGACAGCGGCCGGGCGCGCCGGGCGCCGAACGCGCCGGAGTCGGCCGGGCGGCGGCCGACGTGGGTTCGCGGATGTATTCGATGGTGCACCGGGCCGCCACCGCCGACGGCGCCGACAAGTCCGGCCTGACCGCGCTGACCTGGCCGGTGGTGGCCAACTTCGCGGTGGACTCGGCAATGGCGGTGGCCCTGGCCAATACGCTGTTCTTCGCGGCGGCCACCGGGGAGAGCAAGGGCCGGGTGGCGCTGTATCTGCTGATCACCATCGCACCGTTCGCCGTGATCGCCCCGTTGATCGGGCCGGCCCTCGATCGCCTCCAGAACGGCCGCCGCGCCGCGCTGGCGGCGTCGTTCCTGCTTCGCACCGTGCTGGCGGTGGTGCTGATCTCCAACTACGACCCGGCCACCGGCAGCTACCCGTCGTGGGTGCTCTACCCCTGCGCGCTGGGGATGATGGTGTTCTCGAAGTCCTTCTCGGTGCTGCGCAGCGCGGTCACCCCGCGGGTGATGCCGCCGACCATCGACCTGGTGCGGGTCAACTCGCGGCTGACGATTTTCGGCCTGATCGGCGGGACGCTGGTCGGCGGCGGAATCGCCGCGGCCGCGGAGTACCTGTTCTCCACCCTGCTGGACCTGCCCGGCGCGCTGTTCGTGGTCGTCTTCGTCACCCTGGCGGGCGCGTCGCTGACCATGCGGATCCCGAGGTGGGTGGAAGTGACCGAGGGCGAGGTGCCCGCGACGCTGACCTACCACGGCCACGGCGGGGAGTGGGACTGGCTCTACGACGAGCCCACCGAGGTCATCGCCGCCTCCGGGCCGCGCCGGCAGCCGTTGGGCCGCAACATCATCACCGCGCTGTGGGGCAACTGCACGATCAAGGCGATGGTCGGGTTCCTCTTCCTCTACCCGGCGTTCGTCGCCAAGGCGCACGACGCCGGCGGCTGGGTCCAACTGGGCATGCTCGGGACGATCGGCGCGGCGGCCGGGGCGGGGAACTTCATCGGCAACTTCACCGCCGCGCGGATGCGGCTCGGCCGCCCCGCGGTCCTGGTCGTCCGCGCGACGGTCGCGGTGACCGTCATGGCGCTGGTCGCGGCGGTGGCCGGCACGCTGGCCGCGGTGGCTCTGGCCGCGTTCGTCACCTCCGGCGCCAGCGCGATCGCCAAGGCGTCGCTGGACGCCTCGCTGCAGGACGACCTGCCTGAGGAGTCGCGGGCATCGGCATTCGGCCGTTCGGAGTCCGTGCTGCAGTTGGCCTGGGTTCTCGGCGGTGCGATGGGCGTGCTGGTCTACACGGATCTGTGGGTGGGCTTCACCGCGATCGCAGCCCTGCTGGTGCCCGGGCTGGCGCAGACGGTGGTCAGCTACCGGGGCGCCTCGCTCATCCCGGGCTTCGGCGGCAACCGCCCGGTGGTGGCCGAGCCGGAGGGCAGGCCGGCGGTGTCGCACCGGTGAAACGCCATGTGGCGTGGGTCATTTCGGCCCTCGTGGTGATGGCCGCCGCGGGTGCCGGTGTCGGGGCCTGGCTGCTGGCCCGGGGACACAGCTCCGCGCTGCCGCAGATCAGCGCCTACTCGCGCGGCACGACGGTTCGCCTCGATCCCTATCTCTACTGCAATGTCGTCGACCTCAACGACTGCGTCAAAGGTGGCGCGCAGGGCCGGCTTTCGGTGGCGACCCGCTACCCGGTGCAGTTATCGCTGCCTCCCGAGATCAGCCGCGCACCCTGGCGCCTGCTGCGGATCTACGAGGACGAGCAGGACACCGAAACCGCCTACCGGCCGGGAACGACGCAGGCGGTGACCATCCCGACCGTCGACGCCCGGCGCGGCCGGATCGTCGGCGTCGTCGTCCAGCTGCTGACACTGGTGCGCGACGAGACCGGCGAGCTCTACGACGTCCCGCACGCCGAGTGGTCGCTGCGGCTGGTGTGGGACTGATCAGGAGTCGAGTTCACGGGCGACGGCCCGGACCACCTCGGAGACCCGCCGCGCGACCTTCTTGTCGGGATAGCGGCCCCGGCGCAGTTCCGGCTGCACCGCACTCTCCAGCAGCGTGATCATGTCCTCGACCATGCCGTGCAGTTCGTCGGGGGTGTGCTTGTGTTCGCCCGCCGGGGCGGTCTCGCGACGGGTGCGCGACAGGCTCGGCGGCGGGTCGACCAGCGTCACACTCAGCGCCTGCGGGCCGCGGCGTCCGGTGGCCACCCCGAACTCAACCCGCTGACCGGCCTTGAGTCCCTCGACCCCGTCGGGCAGGGCGGAAGCCCGGACGTAGACGTCCTCGCCGTCCTCCTGGGAGAGGAAACCGAAACCCTTGTCGGCGTCGTACCACTTCACCTTGCCGGTCGGCACTGGATCTCCTCTGGTCTCACGTGACGAGCTTGGGCGCTGACGTGACGTTGGGCGCGTGAGCGATCCTACTCAAACGGTAGGCTGATCTGGCCCCTGGAGGAGACATGCGCACCGTCCTGAACATCATCTGGTTGCTCTTCGGCGGCCTGTGGCTCGCCCTCGGCTACCTCCTGGCGGCAGTGGTCTGCTTCGTGCTCATCGTGACCATCCCCTTCGGCTTCGCCTCCGCGCGCATCGCCCTGTTCGCGCTGTGGCCGTTCGGCCGCACGATCGTCGACAAGCCCGGGCCCAACCCGGGCGCGACGATCGGAAACGTGATCTGGGTGCTGCTGTGCGGAGTGTGGCTGGCGATCGGCCACATCCTCAGCGCCGCCGCGATGGCGATCACCATCGTCGGCATCCCGCTCGCCCTGGCCAACCTCAAACTCATCCCGGTCTCGCTCATGCCGCTGGGCAAGGAGATCGTGCCGGTCGACCACGCCCGCGACTGGGCGCACCGCCCGGCCCGGATGCCGGTATGACGCCGACCACCCTGGGACTGCCGGCCGTTCCCCGCGCCGACCGCGTGTCCCCGCCGGCCGACATGCCGCGGCGCGGTCCGCTGGTGGACACCTTCGGGCGGGTGGCCACCGACCTGCGGGTCTCGCTGACCGATCGCTGCAACCTTCGCTGCACCTACTGCATGCCCGCCGAGGGGCTCGACTGGCTGCCCGGGGAGGATCTGCTCAGCTTCGAGGAACTCGCGCGGCTGCTGCAGGTGGCCGTCACCCGCCTCGGCATCGAAAGCATCCGCTTCACCGGCGGGGAGCCGCTGTTGTACCGGCGGCTGGAAGACGCGGTGGCCGCCGCGGCCCGGTTGCGGCCGCGCCCCGAGATCGCACTCACCACCAACGGGGTGGGACTGGCGCGGCGCGCGGGCGCGCTGGCTGCAGCCGGCCTGGACCGGGTCAACGTATCGCTGGATACCGTTGACCGCCGGCACTTCGCCGCCGTCACCCGCCGCGACCGGCTTGACGAGGTGCTCGAGGGATTGGCGGCGGCGGGCCAGGCGGGGCTGAACCCGGTCAAGGTCAACGCCGTCCTGGATCGCCCCGACGACGCCGTCGAACTGCTGCGCTACTGCCTTCGGTTCGGCTATCAGCTGCGCATCATCGAACAGATGCCGCTCGACGCGGGCCACGCGTGGCGCCGCGAGTCCGCGGTCGGAGCCGGCGCAGTCCTGAGCGCACTGCGCGAGGTCTTCGAGTTGCGCCCCGACCCGGCCCCGCGCGGCTCGGCGCCGGCGCAGCTCTGGCTTGTCGACGGCGGACCGGCGACGGTCGGGATCATCGCGTCGGTGTCTCACGCCTTCTGCGCGGCCTGCGACCGCACCCGGCTGACCGCCGACGGGCAGCTGCGCAGCTGCCTGTTCGCCACCGAGGAGACCGATCTGCGAACGCTGCTGCGCGGCGGAGCGGGCGACGCCGAGATCGACCTGGCATGGCGGGCGGCGATGTGGCGGAAGGCAGCCGGGCACGGCATCAACGACCCCGATTTCATCCAGCCGACACGCCCGATGAGCGCCATCGGAGGCTGACTATGACAGACATCACTGCCGCCGTGCCGGTGACCGTGCGGTTCTTCGCCGCCGCCGGCGCGGCGGCCGGGACCGACAGCGGCACCCTGGCCCTCAGCCCGGGTGCGACGGTGGCGGACGCCATCGCCGAACTGTGTGGTCAGAGTGACAAAATGGCACTCGTGATACAGAAGTGTTCCTTCCTGTGCGACGGGGTGGCGGTGCGGGACCGGACCGCGGTGCTGCGGCCCCATCAGACCCTGGACGTGCTGCCCCCGTTCGCCGGCGGCTAGCGGTGATCTGACTCACATCACAGAACAATCACAGAGCAGCAACGGAACGATAAATCTGGTCTCTCATCAGGGTAAACGGCGGCCGATTCGGCCCGAATTCGACCCGGTTCAAGGGCGAAACGCCGTAATTCGGGAAAAGTGACGGCTTCCGGGACAGCCGATACCGTTTTTCCCAGGCCCGCCCTTGCTTGGCGGGCCCCCTTCCGCTCATCGCGCCGAACTCCATCCACGGAGCGGGGGGAACGACGAGATTCCCGGATGGGGGCGGGGGACCCGATCGGGTCCCGCCGATTTCGGAGCATCGGTTCCTCGGGTTGACGCGGCGGCACCGCCGCGGCCGGGCGACGGTGTGCCCGAACCCGGCTGCCGACCTCGCAGGCGCATCGAAGAGAGGACCGATTTTCATGGCCGGACGTCATCGCAGACCCACGACCTCACAGTTCAGCCTCGCCAGGCTCGCCGTCACCGGTGCGGTCATCGGCGGCGGCAGCGTCGGCCTTGCCGCGCAGGCCCAGGCTGCCACCGATTCCGAGTGGGACACCGTCGCCGCCTGCGAGTCCAGCGGCAACTGGGCCATCAACACCGGCAACGGCTACCAGGGCGGCCTGCAGTTCTCGCCCAGCACCTGGCTCGGGTACGGCGGCGGTCAGTACGCGTCGGCCGCCAACCTCGCCACCCGCGCCCAGCAGATCGCGATCGCCGAGAGGGTGCTCGCCGGTCAAGGCAAGGGCGCGTGGCCGGTGTGCGGCCGCGGCCTGTCCGGGCCCACCAGGCACCAGCTTCCGGCCGCCCCGGTGGCGGCCGAGGACCCGGCCACCGTCACCACCGGCACCGCCGCCGACACCGCGGCGCCGGCCGCCCCGCTGGACAACCCGGCCGTGCCGCCGGTCCCGCAGGACACACCCGCGCCGCAGGATGTGACCGCCGTCGGGGATCCGCAGGCCGCGCCGGCTCCCGAGGCACCCGCCCAGCCGGCGGCACCGGCTCCCGAGGAGACGCCCGACGGCGGTTCACCGGCGCCGCAGCCGGAGATCATCGCCATCGTCGAGACCGTCCCGGCCGACGCGCCGGTGGTCGTGCCGGCCGATGCTCAGGCCCCCGACGCGGTCGCCGATCTGGTGATACCGGCCTCGGATCCGAACGCCGTCTACATCAGGCAGGTGTGGGAGGCGTTGCAGAACAACGAGATCGACGGCGGCAGTCTGCTGCTCGTCCTCGGCCGCGATCCGGCGCCGGCCACCGCGGCGAGCTAGGCGGAGTTCACCCACTCGTCGGTGCCGTCGGCGAAGAACTGGTGCTTCCACACCGGCAGCCGCTCTTTGACAAGGTCGACGAGCCGCGCGCAGGTGGCGAACGCCTCCGCGCGGTGTTCGGCGGAGACCGCGGCCACCAGTGCGGCGTCGCCGACCGCCAGCTTGCCGATCCGGTGGCTGGCCGCGACGGCGCGCACGCCGGGCGCGGCCGCGGCGACCTCGGCGAGCACCTCGAAGAGGGTCTGCTCGGCGTGCGGGTGGGCGGAGTAGTCCAGGCGGAGGACCTGCCGGCCGCCGTCGTGGTCGCGGACCACACCGGCGAACCCGACGACGGCGCCGGCCGCGGCCTGGGCGACCAGGTGCTCGTGTTCGGTGAGCAGGATCAGATCCCCGGTGACCGCCGCCCGCACGATCCGGGTCACCGGTGGTCCCCCCCGGCCAACTGGTCCAGGGCATGGTCTAGCACGCCGGCCAGCACCCCCAGTCCGTCGCGCACCCCGCCGGTCGAGCCGGGCAGGTTGATCACCAGGGTGCGCCCGGCCACCCCGCACACCCCCCGGGACAGCACGGCGGTGGGGACCCGGGGCTCCCCGCACCGGCGGATCGCGTCGGCCAGGCCGGGAATCTGGTAGTCCAGCACGGCCAGGGTGGCCTCGGGGGTGGCGTCGGTCGGGGAGATCCCGGTGCCGCCGGAGGTGATCACGACGTCGGCGGCCTCGCCGAGTGCCGCCCGCAGTGCCGCGCCCACCGGTTCGCCGTCGGCGACCACCGCCGGGGCTGCGACCTCGAAGCCGCGGGCGGTGAGCCAGTCGCGGATGAGCGGACCGCAGCGGTCCTCGTAGCCCCCGGAGGCGGCGCGGGTGGAGGCGATCACCACGCGGGCGGAACGGCTCACCGCTGCGCGGTCCAGACGCCGGTCTTGCCGCCTTCCTTGCGCAGTACCCGGATACCGTCGATCCGGGCCGCCGGGTCTACCGCCTTGATCATGTCGTAGACCGACAGCGCTGCGACGGAGACGGCGGTCAGCGCCTCCATCTCGACACCGGTGCGGTCGGTTGTGCGCACCGAGGCGCTGACTTCGATTGCCTGCGAGCCGATTTCGAAATCCACCTCGACACCGCCCAGGGCGATGGGGTGGCACAGCGGGATGAGTTCACTGGTGCGTTTGGCGGCCATGATCCCGGCGACCCGGGCGGTGGCCAGGGCATCGCCCTTGGGCAGTCCACCCGAGGCGATGAGCCCGATCACCTCGGCGGTGGTGTGAACGGTGGCGACCGCGGTGGCCAGCCGGGCGGACGCGGCCTTGCCGGTGACGTCGACCATCCGCGCGGCGCCCCGGTCGTCGAGGTGCGAGAGCCGGTGCGGCCCGCTGGTCACCGTTACCGGTTGACGACGGTGACCGGATGCACGTACGGCAGCGTCGACGCCGGCAGCGGGAACGTGACGTCGCCGAAGGGCGACAGCGCACCCACCACCGGGGAGGCCAGTTCGCTCACCGGGTGGTCCTCCGGATCCCGGGTCGGCCAGCCGTTGTCGACATACCGCTGCTTGTCCAAGTTCTCTGCCACGTCCCCATTCTGACACCCGGACGGCGAACTCGTCCCGATCCTGGCTGTTTTACCCTGGTCAGCGATGACCGAGCCGCACGCCACCCGCAGCGTCCCGCTGGGCTCGTGGCTGTCCGGACTGCCCGACGACCGGCTGGTCCGGCTCCTGGAACTGCGCCCCGACCTCGCCCAGCCCGCGCCGGGCAGCATTGCCGCACTGGCCGCGCGGGCGGCATCCCGCCAGTCGGTCAAGGCCGCGGCCGACGAACTGGACTTCCTGCGGCTGGCCGCCCTGGACGGGCTGCTGGTGCTCGGCGCCGACCGCGATCCGGTGCCGGTGGAGGTGCTGCTGACACTCCTGGGGGCGGATGCCCCCCGGCCGGCCGTCCTGACGGCCCTCGACGACCTGCGCGAGCGGGCGCTGGTGTGGGGCGACGAGCAGTTGCGGGTGTCGCCCGAGGCCGCGGCCGCGGTGCCGTGGTACCCGGGGCAGGCCGTCGCCGAGCACGCCCGGCCGGTCGCCGAGATCGAGGCCGCACTGGCGGGCCTCGACGACGACGCCCGGGAGGTGCTCGAGCGCCTCGTCGGCGGTTCCCCGGTCGGCCGCACCCGGGATGCCGCACCGGGAACACCATCGGATCGGCCGGTGCCCCGACTGATCGCGGCCGGACTGCTGCGGGCGGTGGACACCGAAACGGTCGTGCTGCCGCGCGACGTCGGGCAGGTGCTTCGCGGGCAGCAGCCCGGGCCGGCCGGGCTTCGGTCACCCGACCCCGTGGTCGCCACCACCACCGCCGGGGACGCCGACGCGTCCGCGGCAGGGGCTGCGATGGAGCTGATGCGCCAGGTGGAGGTCGTTCTCGAATCACTCTCGGCCGCACCGGTTCCCGAACTTCGCAGCGGCGGGCTGGGTGTGCGCGAGTCCAAGCGGCTGGCCAAGCTCACCGGCGTCGACGAGGCGCGACTGGGCCTGATCCTGGAACTGGCGGCCGCGGCGGGCCTGATCGCCAGCGGCATACCGGACCCCGCGCCGGCCGCCGACGCCGCAACCCACTGGGCGCCGACGCTGGCCTCCGACAGGTTCGCCGAGGCCTCCGCGGCATCGCGCTGGCGCCAACTCGCGCTGGCCTGGCTGGACCTCCCGTCCCGGCCCGGGCTGATCGGCGATCGCGGCCCGGACGGCAAACCCTATGCCGCACTGTCGGACTCGCTGTACTCCACGGCCGCGCCGCTGGACCGCCGCCTGCTGCTGGGCATGCTGGCCGAACTGCCCCCGGGCTCCTGCGTGGACGCCGCACACGCCTCCCGGGCACTGATCTGGCGGCGGCCGCGCTGGGCGGCCCGGCTGCAGCCCGGCCCGGTGGGCCACCTGCTCGAGGAAGCCCATGCGGTGGGGCTGACCGGACGCAACGCGCTGAGCACCCCGGCGCGGGTGCTGCTCGACGGCGGCGACGCGGTTGCGGCGATGGACGCGGCGCTGCCGGCACAGATCGACCACTTCCTGGTGCAGGCCGACCTGACCGTGGTGGTGCCGGGCCCGCTTCAGCGTGAACTGGCCGAGGAACTGGCCGCGGTGGCGACCCTGGAATCCGCGGGCGCGGCGATGGTGTACCGGGTCGGCGAACAGTCCGTCCGCCACGCGCTGGACACCGGGCGCACCGCCGACGGGCTGCGGCGCTTCTTCGAGGCGAACTCGAAAACACCCGTCCCGCAGGGCCTGAACTATCTGATCAACGATGTCGCCCGCCGGCACGGCCAGCTGCGCGTCGGGATCGCCGCCTCGTTCATCCGGTGCGACGACCCCGTCCTGCTGTCGCACGCGGTGAGCGCCCCAGCACTGGGGAGTCTGGAGGTCCGGCTGCTGGCTCCCACGGTGGCGGTGTCGCAGGCGCCGATCGCCGAGGTGCTGGCCGCGCTGCGCCAGGACGGGTTCGCTCCGGCCGCCGAGGACTCCTCGGGAGCGGTCGTCGACCTGCGCCGGCGGCGGGCCCGGTTGCCTGCCAGTCTGGTGCGGCGTACGGCGCGGGCCGTCCCGAAGCCCAACCCGGAGAGCCTGGCCACCGTGGTGTCGGTGCTGCGGCGGGTCGACTCCTCCCCGGCCGGCGGGCTGCGGGTGGATCCGGCTGTGGCGATGGCACTGCTGCAGCAGGCCGCCGTCCTGGGCACCGATGTGCTCATCGGCTACGTCGACGCCGCCGGGGTGGCCACCCAGCGGGTGGTCCGCCCGCTGGCGCTGCGGGGCGGTCAGCTCACCGCCTGGGATCCCGCCCAGGGCAGGCCGCGGGAGTTCGCCGTGCACCGTGTGACGTCGGTGATGTCAGCGGACTCCGGATAATGGCTGCCATGACCAGCCGACACGCAGCGCGATGACCGACGGCCCGCTCATCGTTCAGAGCGACAAGACCGTGCTGCTCGAGGTGGACCACGAGCAGGCCGGCGCCGCCCGCGCCGCCATCGCGCCGTTCGCCGAACTCGAACGCGCACCCGAGCATGTGCACACCTACCGGATCACCCCGCTGGCGCTGTGGAACGCCCGCGCCGCCGGGCACGACGCCGAGCAGGTCGTCGACGCGCTGGTCACGTTCTCCCGGTACGCCGTGCCACAGCCGCTACTGGTCGACATCGTCGACACCATGGCCCGCTACGGCCGGCTGCAACTGGTCAAGCATCCGGCCCACGGCCTGAGCCTGGTCAGCCTGGACCGTGCGGTGCTCGAGGAGGTGCTGCGCAACAAGAAGATCACCCCGATGCTCGGCGCCCGCATCGACGACGACACCGTGATCGTGCACCCCAGCGAGCGCGGCCGGGTCAAGCAGATGCTGCTCAAGATCGGTTGGCCCGCCGAGGATCTGGCCGGCTACGTCGACGGCGAGGCCCACCCGATCAGCCTGGTGCAGGACGGCTGGGAGCTGCGCGACTACCAGCAGATGGCGGCGGACTCGTTCTGGGCCGGCGGCTCCGGTGTGGTGGTGCTGCCCTGCGGTGCGGGCAAGACCATCGTCGGCGCCGCCGCCATGGCCAGGGCGTCCGCCACCACGCTGGTCCTGGTCACCAACACCGTCGCGGGCCGGCAGTGGAAGCGGGAACTGATCGCGCGGACGTCGCTGACCGAGGATGAGATCGGCGAGTACTCCGGTGAGCGCAAGGAGATCCGCCCGGTCACCATCGCGACCTACCAGGTGATCACCCGGCGCACCAAGGGCGAGTACCGGCATCTGGAGTTGTTCGACAGCCGCGACTGGGGCCTGATCATCTACGACGAGGTGCACCTGCTGCCCGCCCCGGTGTTCCGGATGACCGCCGATCTGCAGTCCCGGCGGCGGCTGGGCCTCACGGCCACGCTGATCCGGGAGGACGGCCGCGAGGGCGACGTGTTCAGCCTGATCGGGCCCAAACGCTACGACGCCCCGTGGAAGGACATCGAGGCCCAGGGCTGGATCGCCCCGGCCGAATGCGTCGAGGTGCGGGTGACGATGACCGACAACGAACGCATGCAGTACGCGATCGCCGAACCCGACGAGCGTTACAAGCTGTGCTCGACGGCGCACACCAAGATCGCGGTGGTCAAGTCGATCCTCGCCAAGCATCCCGGCGAGCCGACGCTGGTGATCGGCGCCTACCTCGACCAACTCGACGAGTTGGGCGCGGAGTTGGGCGCCCCGGTGATCCAGGGGTCTACCAAGAACGCCGAACGCGAGGCGCTGTTCGACGCCTTCCGGCGCGGCGAGATCAAGACCCTGGTGGTCTCGAAGGTGGCGAACTTCTCCATCGACCTCCCGGAAGCCTCGGTGGCCGTTCAGGTTTCGGGAACCTTCGGCTCACGCCAGGAGGAGGCCCAGCGGCTGGGCCGGCTGCTGCGTCCCAAGCACGACGGCGGCGGCGCGGTGTTCTACTCGGTGGTGTCCCGGGACAGCCTCGACACCGACTACGCCGCGCACCGCCAGCGTTTCCTCGCCGAGCAGGGCTACGGCTACGTCATCACCGACGCCGACGACCTGCTCGGCCCGGCTGCCTAGCGAACGGGCGAATCGCCAACCTTTACCGGACCGTGTCGGGAACGTGATTTCCGTCGGCCAGTGTTACCGGGGTGAATTCCGCGCACACCCCGTTCTCCGCCCTGCTGATGGCAGGGGTCATCGCGGCGGCCGGCGTGCCTGCCACCGCCCACGCCGACCCCTCCGGCGACAACACGGTCACCGACGAGCTGACGAAGTTCGCCCAGTCGCTGTGCCCGAAGCTTGTGAAGCCGGGTGCCTCACTGGCCACCACGGTCTCCGAACTGCAGGGCAATTCCGGCCTGACGCCGGAACTCACCGGCATGGTCACCGGTCTGGCGATACAACTGCAGTGCCCCGCACTGATGGCCTCGATCGCCAGCGGGGATCTGCCGCGGCTGTTGCGCGAGAACGCCGGCAAGGATGCGCCCGCGCTGCCGTTCCCGGTGCCGGGAGGCGCGCGCTGATCAGGCCGTCCGGGCCAGGGCGGGGATGACCTCCCGCTCGAAGATCTCGACACCGGAGCGGTCGTAGGCCGCCTCCGGGAAGTAGCAGATCACGTACTCGCACCCCAGTTCCCTTAGCGCGGACAGGGATTCGGTCACCTGCTCCGGCGTGCCGGTGGCGTTGCCGGGGGCTCGAGTCATCGCGATCATGGCCTCGGCCGCGCCGTCGCCGCAGATGCCGGCGATCCTGTCCCTGACCCGTTGCAGCCTTGCCTCCACGTCGGCATCCGACGTCCCGAGCACGGCGTTGACGTTGGCGGAGCGGACGATGGCGTCGTAGTCGGTGCCCACATCGCGGCAGTGGCCGGCCAGGATCTCCGACTTGTGGGCGAACTCGTCGTGGTCGGCGCTGAAGTTGGTGTACTGGCCGTACTTCGCGGCGATCCTCAGGGTGACCTTCTCCCCGCCGCCGGCGATCCATAGCGGGATCTGCTGCAACGGCTTCGGCGCGACGATCGCGCCGTCGACCTGATAGTGCTTGCCCTCGAAGGTGACCCGGCCGTCGCGCCAGGCGTCGCGCATGATCTGCACGCCCTCGTCCAGGCGCGCCAACCGCACCCCCGCCGAGGGGAAGCCGTAGCCGTAGGCGCGCCACTCGTGCTCGTACCAGCCGCCGCCGATGCCCATCTGGACCCGGCCGCCGGAGATGATGTCGGTGGTGGCCGCGACCTTCGCCAGATAGGCCGGGTTGCGGTAGCTCATCGCCGTGCACATCTGGCCCAGCTTGATCCGGCCGGTCGTCGCCGCCAGCGCCGCCATCAGGGTCCAGGCCTCGTGGGTGGCCTCGTCGGTGGGCATCGGGACCGTATGGAAGTGGTCGTAGACCCACAGCGAGTCCCAGGCGCTGCCGTCGGCGTACTGAGCAAGGTCCCGCATTGTGGCCCAATGGTTTTCCACCGGAATACCGACGAGGTCGAGCCGCCAGCCCTGGGGAATGAAGAGTCCGAATCGCATGAACCGACTCTACGGTTTCTCGCGCGATGCGAAAGGCCCCCGGGCAAACGAATCCCGGGGGCCCTCGCTAGGCGACTGTCAACTCAGCAGTGACGCCGGCGGGTTGAAGCGGTCACCGTACTTGGCGGCCAGTTCCTTGGCGCGGGCCACAAAGCCCGCCCTGCCGCCGGGGTAGCCGGTGACGAACTGGGCGGCGCCACCGGTCCACGGCGGGAAGCCGATACCCATGATCGAGCCGATGTTGGCATCCGCCGTCGTCTCGATGACGCCCTCGTCGAAGCACTTCTGGGTCTCCAGCGCCTCGGCGAACAGCATCCGGTCGATCATGTCCTGCAGCGGGATCTTGCTGCTGCCCGACTTGAACTCCTCGCGCAGCCCCGGCCACAGTCCGGTGCGCTTGCCGTCGACGTACTCGTAGAAGCCCGCACCGGACAGCCGCGACGGCCGGCCGAGCGCGATCATCTTCTCCACCACCGCCTCGGCCGGGTGCGCGGTGTAGGTGCCGCCGGCGTCCTCGATGCCCTTGCGGGAAGCGACGGCGATCTTGTGCATCAGCTCCATGTTGAGCTCATCGGACAGCTGCAGCGGCGGCGCCGGATATCCGGCCTGGGAACCCGCGTGCTCGATCGACGCGGGCTCGACACCCTCGCCCAGCATGGCCAGCGCCTCGTTGATGAAGGTGCCGATGACGCGGCTGGTGTAGAAGCCGCGGCTGTCGTTGACCACGATCGGGGTCTTGCCGATGGCCAGGGTGTAGTCGAACACCCGGGCCAGCGCCTCGTCAGAGGTCTTCTCGCCCTTGATGATCTCGACCAGCGGCATCTTGTCGACCGGTGAGAAGAAGTGGATGCCGATGAAGTCGTCCTGGCGCTTCACCCCGGTGGCCAGGCCGGTGATCGGCATGGTGGAGGTGTTGGAGCCGAGGATCGCGTTGGGCTCGACGATGTCCTCGATCTCACCGAACACCTTGTGCTTGAGTTCCTGGTTCTCGAAGACGGCCTCGACCACGAAGTCGACGCCCTTGAAATCAGCGGCATCGGCGGTCGGGGTGATCCGGTTGAGGACTTCGCTCGACTTTTCCGGGGTGGTGCGGCCGCGCTCGAGAGCTTTCGCCTCCAACTTCTCCGAGTAGCCCTTGCCCTTCTGCGCGGCCTCGAGGGTGACGTCCTTGAGGACGACGTCGAACCCGGCCTTGGCCGACACGTAGGCGATACCGGCGCCCATCATGCCCGCGCCCAGCACGCCGATCTTTTTGATCGGGGTCTTGCCGATGCCCTCCGGACGCGAACCGCCGGCATTGATCGCCTGCAGGTCGAAGAAGAACGCCTGGATCATGTTCTTGGCGACGTGGCCGGTGGCCAACTCGGTGAAGTAGCGGCTCTCGATGCGGCTGGCGGTGTCGAAGTCCACCTGCGCGCCCTCGACCGCGGCGGCCAGGATGGCCCGCGGCGCCGGCATGTTCGCGCCCTTGACCTGCTTGCGCAGCAGCGACGGGAACGACGGCAGGATGGCCGCCAGCGCCGGGCTGGCCGGGGTGCCGCCGGGCATCTTGTAGCCCTGGGCGTCCCACGGCTGGGTGTGCTTGTCGGGGTTGGCCTTGATCCACGCCTTGGCGGCAGGGACCACCTCGTCGGCGCTGGCGACCAATTCGTCGACCAGGCCCGCGTCCTTGGCCTTCTTCGGGTTGAACCGGGTGCCCTGGGACAGCACGTTGACGAAGGCGTTCTGGATGCCCATCATCCGCACGGTGCGGGTCACGCCGCCGCCGCCGGGCAGCAGGCCCAGGCTGACCTCGGGCAGGCCGATGGCGCTGCCCTTGACGTCCGCGGCGATGCGGTGGTGGCAGGCCAGGGCGATCTCCAGGCCGCCACCGAGGGCGGCGCCGTTGATGGCCGCGACGACCGGCACGCCGAGCGTCTCCAGCGCGCGCAGGTCACGCTTGACGTTCTCGACGGTGTCGAACGCCTCGCCGGCGTGCTCCGGAGTGATCTGGATGATGCCGTTGAGATCGCCGCCGGCGAAGAAGGTCTTCTTCGCGCTCGCGATGACCACACCGGTGATCGAATCCTTCTCGGCGGCCAGGCGTTCGACGGCCTTGTGCATGGACTCCTGGTAATGCTCGTTCATCACGTTGGCCGAACCCGTGGGGTCGTCCATGGTCAGGGTGACGATGCCGTCGGCATCCTTATCCCAGTGGATGGTGTTCTCTGCCATGGTTCTTCCTTAAACCCTCTCGATGATGGTGGCGACACCCATACCGCCGCCGATGCACAGCGTGATCAGCGCGCGCTTGGCGCCCCGACGCTCAAGCTCGTCGACCATGGTGCCGGTGATCATGGCGCCGGTGGCGCCCAGCGGGTGGCCCATCGCGATGGCGCCGCCGTTGACGTTGAGCTTGTCGTTGGGGATGCCCAGGTCCTTCTGGAACTTCAGCACCACCGAGGCGAACGCCTCGTTGAGCTCGAACAGGTCGATGTCGTCGACGGTCAGACCCGCAGTGGCCAGAGCCTTCTCGGTTGCCGGGGTCGGGCCGACGAGCATGATGGTCGGATCGGCACCGCTGGTGGCGGTGGCCACCACGCGGGCCCGCGGCGTCAGGCCGCAGGCCTTGCCGGCCTTCTCGTTGCCGACCAGCACCAGGGCGGCGCCGTCGACGATGCCGGAGCTGTTGCCGCCGGTGTGGACGTGGTTGATCTTCTCGATCCAGTGGTACTTCTGCATGGCCACGTCGTCGAAGCCGGCCATCGCGGCCAGGCCCTCGAAGGCGGGTTTGAGCTTGGCCAGGCTGTCCATGGTGGTGCCGGGGCGCATGTGCTCGTCGTGGTCGAGGATGAGCAGGCCGTTCTGGTCGCGGACCGGGACCACCGACTTGGCGAAATAGCCGCCGGACCACGCCGCCGCGGCGCGCTCCTGGGACTGCACCGCGTAGGCGTCGACGGTGTCGCGGTCGAAGCCCTCCAGGGTGGCGATCAGGTCGGCGCCGATGCCCTGCGGGACGATGAAGGCGTCGTAGTTGGTGGCCGGGTCACTCATCATGGCGCCGCCGTCGGAGCCCATCGGCACCCGGCTCATCGACTCCACGCCGCCGGCGATGACCAGGTCGTCCCAGCCGGAGCGGACCTTCTGCGCGGCGGTGTTGACGGCCTCCAGGCCGGAGGCGCAGAACCGGTTGAGCTGCACTCCGCCGACGGTGTCGGGCATGCCCGCGGCGATGACAGCGGTGCGGGCGATGTCGCCGCCCTGGTCGCCGACCGGGGAGACGCAGCCCAGCACGACGTCGCTGATCAGGTTCTCGTCCAGATTCGGGTGGCGCGAGCGCAGCTCGTCGATCAGGCCGGTGATGAGATTGAGCGGCTTGACCTCGGTCAGGGCGCCGTTCTTGCCCTTGCCGCGCGGGGTGCGGATGGCCTCGTAGATGAAGGCTTCTTCGGACATGTGAATTCCTCGGAGTTCGATGTGGGGATTCCGACAGGGGCAGCCTAGTCGGCGGTGCGTCCCGGTCCACAAACGCCCCGGCCAACCTGTTGGTTGGGCCTTCCTACGTCCTACGCTGCGCATGTGACGGTTGAACGGTTGCGGCCCTTCTCGGTGAACATCTTCGCCAGGATGTCCGCACTGGCCGAAAGCCTCGGGGCGGTGAACCTCGGCCAGGGCTTCCCCGACCAGGACGGGCCGCCGGCGATGCTGGAGACCGCCCGGCAGGCGATCGCCGACGGGGTCAACCAGTACCCGCCCGGCCTCGGGATCGCCGAACTGCGGGAGGCCGTCGCGGCGCAACGCCGCCGCCGTTACGGCATGGACTTCGATCCCCAGACCGGGGTGCTGATCACCGTCGGGGCCAGCGAGGCGATCGCGGCGGCAGTGCTCGGCCTGGTCGAACCGGGTTGGGAGGTGATCGTGCTGGAACCGTTCTTCGACACCTACGCCCCGGTGATCGCCATGGCCGGAGCCCGGCGAGTGGCGGTGCCGCTGACCGCGGACCGGTTCACCCTCGACATCGACGCGGTGCGGGCCGCGCTGACCCCGCGGACCAGGGCGATCATCGTCAACTCACCGCACAACCCGACCGGGATGGTGCTCTCCGATGCGGAGTTGACCGCTCTGGCCGCGCTGGCGGTGGAGGCCGACCTGCTGGTGATCTCCGACGAGGTCTACGAACACCTGACCTTCGACGGCCACGCGCATCGCCCGATCGCGGCCTACCCCGGCATGGGCGGGCGAACGGTGACCATCTCCAGCGCAGCCAAGATGTTCAACTGCACGGGCTGGAAGATCGGCTGGGCCTGCGGCGCACCGGAACTCGTCGCGGGGGTGCGTGCCGCCAAGCAGTACCTCAGCTACGTCGGCGGGGCGCCGTTCCAGCCCGCGGTGGCCTACGCGCTCAACCACGAGGACGCCTGGGTCGAGCGGTTACGGGATTCCCTGCAGGCCCGGCGCGACAGATTGGCGGCGGCGCTGACCGACATCGGATTCGAGGTGCACGACAGCGCGGGCACCTATTTCCTCTGCGCCGACCCGCGCCCGCTGGGCTTCGACGACAGCGCCGCGTTCTGCGAGGAACTGCCGCGCCGGGTCGGGGTCGCGGCGATCCCCATGTCGGCGTTCTGCGACCCGGACGGCACCCCCGAACGGTGGAACCACCTGGTGCGCTTCGCTTTCTGCAAACGCGAGGAGACCCTCGACGAGGCGATCCGCCGGCTGCGCTCGCTGGGCCGGCCCTAACCGCCCTTCTTGAGCTTGAGCACCTGCTTGCGCAGACCGTCGGTGGCGGTTTCCATCCCGCCCTTGAGGGTGCGTTTGAGCAGGAATCCCGGGATCGGGATCGACGGGTCCACCGTCAGGTCGAAGCGGACCTTCGTCTTGCCCCCGGCCGGAGTGAGCGTGTACCGACCCTCCTGGGCTTTGAGTTGGCCGGACTTGATCAGCGTCCAGCCCGCGGAATTCTCCGCGAAGCTGTACTCGACCTCCATCTCGTCGGTGATGCCGGCGGCCTTGACCTTCATTTTGACCCGCTTGGGCCGGCCGTCGTCGTGGGTGTCGAGGACCTCCGCGCTCTGGTACTGCGGCGACCAGGTGGGAGCGTTCCCGACGTCGGCGATGACGTCGATGATCTCCTCCGGAGTCGCTTCGATGACCACTTCCCGGGAATCGCTGGCTGCCATGGTCCAACGGTATCGGCAGCAGGGGCCGCTAAGGACGGTATTGCCGGTAGGCGGCCACGACCGGTTCGAGTTCGTCGGGCGTGGCGCCGTGCAGGATCACCGCGTCGGCCCCGTGGTCGAACTCCCGGCCGATCCGCTCGACGCACTGCGCCGGCGAACCGGTGGCCGCCGGTTCGAGCCATTCGTCGGGGATGAGCGTCGCGATGTGCCCGATCTGCTCCGGTGTCGCCTTGTGGTCGATGCCGCCGCCGATCGACTGAACCACGGGGTCGGCCCGGAACCGTTGCAGGACAGCGGGATCCCAGTCGTTGGTGCGAACCATCAGATCGCCGTAGCCCTGCAGGTAGGTGGCCAGCCGGGCCACGGTCTTCTTCATCCGCAGTTCCTCGGGAAGGTGGTCGCCGACGGTGGCCAGACACGACCACACCCGCACCTCGGACGGGTCGCGGCCGGCCCGTTCCGCGGCGGCCTTGACGGTCCGGGCGCACCGCCGGAGGGTCTGCGGAGTGAAGTAGGTGTGCAGGATGACGTCGTCGAACACCCGGCCACCCAGTTCCAGCGTCCGGGGCCCGAAGGCCACCAGTGCCAGCCGGATGTCCTCGTCGAAGTCGGGGTCGAGCACCAGGATCGGGTAGCGGCCCATCGGGCCGTCGTGGCCGATGACGACCTCGCCGCGCCACAGCCTGCGCATCAGATACGCGAAGTCCTCGATCTGCGCGGTGGTCACCGCCGGGATCCCGAACGCGCCGTAGATCGCCGCGATTCCCCGGCCCACACCGAGGGTGAACCTGCCGCCGGAGAGCCGGTGCATGGTGGTGGCCCAGGATCCGGTGATCAGCGGGTGGCGGGTGTTGGGATTGGTTGCCGCAGTGGCGATCTGCATCCGTTCGGTGACCGCGCACGCCGCTCCGGTCAGCGAGGCGGCCTCCTTGACGTTCCAGCGTTCGGAGATGAACCCCGTTCCGAAGCCGAGTTCCTCCCCGCGCCTAGCCTCGTACGTCAGCGTCGAGGGACCCTCGCCTCCGGCTCCGGCCAGCAGGTAGTAGCCGAGTTCGTCGAGGGTCCGCGCCGTCATGTCCGTTCGACTTCGATGGGCACCCCGCTGATCCAGGCCATGCCCGACAGCGGTTCGACATCCTGCGGGTCGTCCGACATCAGTTCGTTGACGTTGACGCCTCCTGCGCGGTTGGCCAGCTGCCAACCGCCTCGGCCGTCGTGCCCCCAGCCGTGCGGAATCGCCACAGTTCCGGGCACGATGTCCTCGGTGAGGGTGGCCGGCAGGGCGATCTTGCCGAAGGGCGAGCGCACCGCAATCTCGTCACCGTCGGCGATACCGCGCCGCCCGGCGTCGTCGACATGGATCAGCGCCTTCGGTCCCCGTTCGCCGCGGCGGCCTGACCTTCGACTCGTTGAAGACGCGCCACCCGCATGGAAAGGTGCTCAGCGACGACCTGGCCACCGGAGTGCTCGCCAAAGTGGTCAGCTACCGCGGCGGCCGGATCCGCCTCGTGCACAGGGAAA
>NZ_JBJTJF010000124.1:0-3995 GCF_046095365.1 Mycobacterium sp. | reverse complement strand
CCGGGGCGGCCGCGGCCGCACCGGCGCCGACCTCACAGCGCACCCGCCAGTCCACCCCGAGGGCGTCCTTGAGGGCGTCGCGGATGACGTCGACGTTGTGCTGCTCGGTCAGCCGCTTGGCCAGCGGGGCCGCCGGGTGGGAGAGCACCAGGGTGTCGCCGTCGATGGCCAAGCGGCTGACCGAGCAGCACAACGTCGACGTCATCCGCGACGCCCTCAAGGACGCCCTCGGGGTGGACTGGCGGGTGCGCTGTGAGGTCGGCGCCGGTGCGGCCGCGTCCGCCCCGGAGGCCCTGCCGCCTGAGCCGCAATCCGACCCGGTCGAGGCGCAGCGCGCCGAGGAGAACGACATGATCGCCGAGGCTCACGACGGCGAGGCCGAGGCAGCCCCCCGCCGCGACCCCGAGGAGGCCGCGCTCGAACTGCTGCAGACCGAACTCGGCGCCCGCCGCATCGACGGCTGAATCGGCCTGATTACCCTGAGCGGCATGGGACAGGTCAGCGCATCCAGCACCATCCTGGTCGACGTCGAGCCGGCGAAAGTTCTGGGCGCCCTCGCCGACTACACGACCGTCCGGCCCAGGATCCTCTCGCCGCACTACAGCCAGTACCGCGTTCTGCAGGGAGGTCAGGGCAGGGGCACGGTAGCCGCCTGGAAGCTGCAGGCCACCAGGTCCCGCTCGCGGCAGGTCGAGGCCGCGGTCGATGTCGCCGGCCACACCGTCATCGAGAAGGACGCCAACTCCTCGATGCTGACCAATTGGACCGTCTCCCCGGCCGGACCGGGATCGAGCGTCACCGTCAAGACCACCTGGAACGGGGCCGGCGGCATCAAGGGTTTCTTCGAGAAGACCTTCGCCCCACTGGGATTGCGCAAGATCCAGGCCGAGGTGCTGGCCAACCTCAAGAAAGAGGTGGAGACCTAACTGGTCCGCGGCGGCTGGGTCTGCAGGAACGCCACGATGCCCTGGACCACGGCGTCGGCGTACTTCTGCCGGCCATCCTCGCTGGACATCAGTGTGGAGTCCACCGGGTTCTTCATATTGCCCAGTTCGACCAGGATCGACGGATACTGCGCCAGGTTCAGGCCCGCGATGTCGGCCCTCGGGTTGAGCCCGTCGGTGCCGATGTAGGTCGACGGCGGGATACCGGAGGCGGCCAACTGGTCGCGCATCATGCGCGCGAGCTGCACGGAGGCACCGGCCTGCACGAGGTTCAGCGGCGGACTGGAGTACAGGACGTGGAAGCCGCGACCGGTGGGCGGGCCGCCGTCGCCGTGGATCGACACCACCGCGTTTGGCTGCAGCGCATTGGCCATGGCGGCGCGCTCGTCCACGCACGGGCCCACCTGGTCGTCGTTGCCGCGCGACATCGCCGTGCGGACACCCAGCGCCGTTAGCGCCTGGCGGACGCGCAGGGTGGTGTCCCAGGTGAAGGTGTGCTCGGGGTAGCCGCCGTCGGTGCTGGTGCCGCTGGCCTGGCAGTCCTTGGTGCCGCCCCGTCCGTTGCTCACCTGGCGGGTCATCGACGCGTCGTTGGCGCCGTTGTGGCCGGGGTCGAGGAACACGATCATCCCGGCGATGGTGCCCGGAGCGGACTGCGCAATCGGTGCTGCCAGCGGCGATGCGGCGACCAGCAGGCCGGTGCAGGCTGCGGCCACGACACGCACTGCGGCGAAGTTCAGCACGGGCGTCACGGTAATCCCTAGCCGTCTAGGCTTGAAAGTCACCGGCTGCCTGAAATGCCAGGCCGCAACGAAGTCGAGACCACAACGCAAGGAGACCGTCATGCAACCCGGTGATCCCGGCAATCTGACCGCGTTCGGCGCCCAGGTGCCGCCACAGATGCCAGCCGAGGCGGTTGAGGGCCTCCAGCAACTGCAGGCCGCGCTGGTTCAGGCGCACATGATGCAGCACCAGTTGATGGAGGCCCAGCAGCGGATCGCCGAGACCGAGGTCCGCGGGGAGGCCGGTGGCGGCCTGGTGGAGGTCTACCTCAACGGCTCCGGCGAGTTGCTGGCGCTGCGCATCGACCCGCAGGTGGTCGACCCGAATGACGTCGAGACCCTCCAGGACCTCATCATCGCGGCCATCACCAACGCCGGCGACAACATGCGCGAGACGGTCAAGGACATCCTCGGTCCGCTGGCCGAGGCCACCGGTCAGCAGCCGGAGTCCTGACTTGTTCGAGGGCCCCGTCCAGGATCTCATCGACGAGCTCGGCAAGCTGCCGGGCATCGGGCCCAAGAGCGCGCAGCGGATCGCCTTCCACCTGATCTCGGTCGAGCCGCCCGACATCGACCGGCTCACCGCGGTGCTGTCCCGGGTCCGCGACGGTGTGCAGTTCTGCCAGACGTGCGGCAACGTCTCCGACGCCGAGCGCTGCCGTATCTGCAGCGACGCCCGCCGGGACGGCTCGCAGGTGTGCGTGGTCGAGGAGCCCAAGGACGTCCAGGCGGTCGAACGCACCCGGGAGTTCCGCGGCCGCTACCACGTGCTCGGCGGAGCTCTTGACCCGCTGTCCGGCATCGGCCCGGATCAGCTGCGAATCCGCCAGCTGCTCAACAGGATCGGCGAGCGGGCCGACGGCGTGGACATCACCGAGGTGATCATCGCCACCGACCCCAACACCGAGGGCGAGGCCACGGCCACCTATCTGGTCCGTATCTTGCGCGACATCCCCGGGCTCACCGTCAGCCGCATCGCCTCGGGCCTGCCGATGGGCGGTGACCTGGAGTTCGCCGACGAGCTCACCCTGGGCCGCGCCCTGTCCGGCCGCCGCGCCATGGTCTAGCGGGGCGTCCCTCGTCGGCCCCGTCGGCCCCGCCGGGTCCGTCCGGTCCCCGCCTCTTCCGCCGAGATTGCACCCACGCAGGAAACAAGCCGCATCTAGCTGCGTGAGGGCAATCTCGGCGAGGTTGCCGTGGGCCCTCGTGGGCCCTCGGCGGCCGTTGTCGGTCGTTGTCGGAGGTGCTCGGCATGCTCCCGCCATGAGCGACGTCGTCATCGGCAGCGAAGCCCTACAGCGAGGCGCCCTGACCCGCTACCAACTCAGCCGTTGTCGCCGGTTGCTGCCCGACGTCTACGCGCCCCGGGGTGCTGAACTCACGCTGCGTGACCACACCGTCGCAGCCTGGCTGTGGTCGCGCCGGCAAGCCGTCGTCGCGGGCGCCGCAGCGGCGGCACTACACGGTGCACAGTGGGTCGACGCCGACGAACCGGTCGAGCTCATCTGGTGCTGCCCCCGCCCGCCTGCCGCGTTGCGGGTGCGCAACGAGACGCTCCACCCCGACGAGGTCACCCGTGTCGCGGGCATCCCGGTCACCACGCCCGCCCGTACGGCGTTCGATCTGGGCCGCCACCTGCCCCGCGACCGCGCACTCGTGCGCCTCGACGCGCTGATGCGGGCCACGCCGTTCTCGGCCGAGGCCGTGGCGCGGATTGCTGAGGGCCACCCCGGCGCACGGGGCGTCCGACGGCTCCGCCGGGCGCTGCCCCTCGTCGACGGCGGCGCTGCCTCACCGCGCGAAACGTGGCTGCGCCTCCTCATCGTCGATGCCGGCTTTCCCCGCCCAAACACGCAGATCCCGTTGATGGACCACGCCGGAACCCTGGCGGCGCTCGATATGGGCTGGGAGGAGTTCCAAGTCGCCGCGGAGTACGACGGCGACCAGCACCGCACGGACCGCCGTCGCTACGTGTGGGATCAACGCCGATCGCGGATGTTGGCCGGCCTGGGCTGGAACGTGGTTCGGGTGATCAAAGAGGACACCCCGCAGGAGGTCGTAGCACGGGTCGACGAGGCGCTGCGTGCCCGCGGATGGTGCGGCGAGATTGCACTCACGCAGCGCCGCACTCGCAGAGTGTCTGCGTGAGTGCAATCTCGCCGCACCATCCGCGGGCACGCAGCGCCTCGTCGACCCGTGCTACGACCTCCTGCGGGGTGTCCTCTTTGATCACCCGAACCACGTTCCAGCCCAGGCCGGCCAACATCCG